>JALYLW010000079.1 GCA_030774055.1 Acidobacteriota bacterium | reverse complement strand
GCTTCAGCCACATCGGAGCGGTAGACCCACACGTGTCCACCGTGCAGGCGCGCAGCCCCACGCGTGCTGACCGTCACTGTCGGTTGGGTTCCTGTCTTCAGTGGGGATAATTCTGGTCGCGCAAGGTCTTGAGCGAGGCGCGAGCTTTCTCCGCCAGCGCGCTGCTCGGCGATTCCTTCAGGAAGATAGTGTACTCGGCGATGGCTTGCGCGTCCTTGTGCTGGATCTCGTAGGCCCGGCCGGCGATCCAATGCGCCACTGCGAATTCAGCGTGCTCCAGGTCGTGGACCTTGGCGCCATTCGCCGCCGCCAGCTCGAGCTTGTTCTCCATCAGCTCCAGGTTCGCCAGGATGGTCAGCGCCTCGGCACCCGCCGGATCGGCAGCCACCGCTTTTTCGAGCAGCGCCTCCGCTTCCGCAGTCTTCTTCTCGGCGAACCGTACCTTGGCCAGATTGAGCAGCGCCTCCGCATAGCTGCCGTTGATGGCAACCGCCTTCTCGAACGCTTCGCGGCCCTTTTCTAGCTGCCGGTTGCGCATGAACGACACGCCAAGATGGTTGTAGGCGTGGGCGTATTGCGGATAGATCTCGATCGCCTTCTGGAAGCGGAGCTGCGCTTCGGGCAGATCATTCTTCTCCAGTGCCTTCGAGCCCGCCTCGAATTCCTTGCGCGCCTTCTTCGGCACTTTCAGCTCCTCGGTGGAGATGGTGCCCGGCGCTCCCGCGCCCGCCGGTCTCTCGCTCGGCTTCTTCCGCACGGCGATCCTCTGGTAGGCGGGCATCTGCCGGCGGTCGACCAGGAAGATGTCGGTGGTCATCTCCTCGAGGTTCGGATCGCTCACGCGTAGCCGGTAGGTGCCGGATTCGATCCGCGAGAAGGTGATCATGCCGTCGCGGTCGGTGAACCCAAGGCCCCGCGTCGGGCCCGCGGCATCGAACAATTGCACCCGGACGTTCGCCACACCCTGCCCGGTATCGGCCAATTGCACCAGTACCTTCAAGTCGATGAGGTAGGTATCTTCGGCCTGCGCCGGCGCGGCCAGCAGCAATGCGAGCACGAGAAACATCAGGCCGCAGGTCCGGGGTGCGGACGCCGCGGATGACGCCGCGGATGACGCCGCCGATGACGCCGCGGATGACGCCGCCGATGATGTTCTCAGTGGCGATGATCCCGCGCGCGCGCTGTGCCAGATAGCCATCCAGACCTTACGCGATGCCGAAGGCAGCCAGCATCACTTCGCCGGCGGTCCGCCTGCAGGCGAGCGATCGCCTGGCGGGCACGCGGTGAAGTCGGCGCGTTCGGCGATTCCTCGACGAAGAGCGCATACTGCGCCATCGCAGCGCTCGGCTGGCCCTGCGCTTCAAGGGCCTGCCCCGCAACGAAGTGCACGACCGCGTATATACGTCTGTGTCCGAACCACGGCCCGGCCGCGGCGGCGCAACCTTAACGCTGCAAGATGGGTTGCGATACCGGTTGCGTTGCGGCTTGCTGCCGCAAACGTCCCAAAGCAGTCCGGGCGCGATCCGCCGTCACTCCCGGCGAAGCCTCTTGCAGGAACAAGGTGTACTGCGCGATCGCGTCGTTGGTGCGATTCTTCGCTTCGAGCTCCTGTGCCGCCAGGTAATGGACGCCCGCATATTGCGCGTGCGGCAAGCTGTGCAGCTTCTTCGCGTTGCCCAGCGCGTCGTCCAGCCGGCCATTCTGCAGCTCCGCGACGCACAGGATGAAGATCATCTCGCCATTCCTCGGGTCGCCGGCCACCGCTTTGCGCAAGAGCGCCTCGACTTCTTGCATCTTGCCATCCTCGTAGCGCAGCTTGGCAAGATTCAGCAAAGCGCTCGGATAGCGATCGTTGAGCTCCACTGCTTTCTCGAATGCGGCGCGTCCCTTCGCCGCTTGCCCGGTCATCATATAGACCACCCCGAGGTGGTTGTAGGCCATGGCGTATGGCGGATAGATCTCGATCGCCCGCTGAAAGCGCTTCTGCGCCTCTGGCAGCCTGTTCCCTTCGAGCGCGTTCGCGCCCTTCTCGAATTCCTTGTGCGCACCGCCAGGCACGTTCAGCTCGAGCGCGGAGATCATCGCTTCCTTCGCTTGCAACTGCTTCTCCACCGCCTCCGCTTCCGCCTTGAGCTTCACCGTGACCATCTCGGCTCGGGGTGAACCGCAGTCCATACTGAACTCGTCGGAGACCGTCTCCTCCACGTCTGGACCCGTCACGCGGATGCGATAGCCAGCGGCTGGGATCTGCAGGAACTCCGCGTTGCCGGTGTCGTCGGTGAAACGCTGCTTGATCAGCGTGCCGGAGGGCCTGAGCAAGTCCACCTGGGTGTGGTTCCGCACGGCGCGGCTGTTGGAGTACAGCACTTTCACCCGCAGGTCGCCCGGTTCACAACGGCGTTGCGCGAAAGCTAGGCTGCCGAGAAGCAGCAAGGTGAGAGCGAGCTTGACCATGACGGGACGTTGCATCGTCCCTCCTCAGGCCGGCGCCGCTTAACGGGCGCTGGCTTCGGCGGCGGGAGAGCCTTCAGGCACCGGCTCGGCTTCGGCCGGCGCGTCGTAGTACAGGATGCGTCCGCAGGAGTCGCAGGTGATCAGCTTCTCTCCCGAGCGAAGCTCATTATACGTCTGCGGACGCAACATGACGTTACAAGCTAAACATATCTGGTCGCGGACGCCGGCCAGGGCCGTGCGGCGTCCCTTGACCACGCGGTCGTAGTGCGCCAGGAAGTTGTCGTCCACGCTGGCGCGCAGCTCGTCGCGCTTCGCTTTCCACTCCGCCAGCTCGGCTTCGTCGATGGCGGTGCGCTCACGCGCCTGGATCTTCTCGCGCTCGATCTCGGCGCTCTCTTCCTTCAACTCGATCTCGGCGGCCTTGAGCGCTTTCTCGCGCTCTTCCGCATCCACCATCAGCTCCAGGATGCGGTCTTCGCACTTCCGGATCTCCGCCTCGGCGAACTGGATCTCGTGCGTCAGCGCCTTGTACTGCTCGTTGGTCTTCACCGCGAGCTGCTGGTCGCGATACTTTGAGACCTTGCCTTGCTGGTCGGTGATGGCCGTCTCTTGCTTGCGCTTCTCTACCTGGTCGCTGGCAATGGCTTGCTTGGCCGCGTCCAGCTGCGCTTTGGTCCGCGCCAGCTTCTGCTCGATCACGGTCACCCGCTTGGGCAGTTCGGCGATCTCGGCCTTCAGGCGGGCCATGGCTTCATCTGCCTTGGCCAGCGCGATGAGTCTCTCGAGGTCCGTATTCATAAGGATTCTTGGCGGAAAGGCTACCGTGATTGTAGCACCGCGTGGCGCGCTCCGGCGCGGGCCTGGGCCTTGAAGAAGGCCGCAAAATCGCGGTTTCTAAGCGGTTTGCCCGATTGAGCGGTGCACCCGCCCGCGGCTAGCATCCCGCCATGGTCGTCGACCTCGCCCGGCTGCTCTGCGGATTGCTCATCGTGGCCTTCCATCGCCCGCTCGCCGACTTCATCCTGCACCAGGAAGCGCAGTTGGTGGCGCTCTTCCATTCGCGTGGCGTCCGCATGCTGGTCCCATCGCAAGCGACCGCGCGCAACGTCTATTTCGGTATCGGCATGTTCGCCACCCTGCTCTCGCTTGTCCGCCTCTGGACCTCGGTCCATCCGTAAAGGCCGATCCATCCCCAGGCGCGCGTGACGCCACCGCCCAAGCCAAGGTGTAAACTTTCCGGTCTCACTTCGACCGGAGAATCCCGCTTGCAACGTGCCCTGCTCGCTTGCTTCGTTCTCGCACTCGCTGCCGCATCCGCCCAGCAGCCCGCCGCCCCACCGTCTGGGAAGAAGCCCCTCACCATCGAAGCCATCTTCGCCGAGGGTGGCATCACCGGACGCGGTCCGGAGACGGTGAAGTGGTCGCCCGACGGCACTAAAGTCTCCTTCGTCCAGCGGGATGACTCCGGCGAGCACGGCGCGCTCTACTATGTGGATGCCACCGGTGGAAGTGCGGCGCCCGCGATCTTGGTCGCCGAAGAAAAGCTGGCCAACCTCCAGCCGCCGCCCGACAAAGCAGTGAAAGACGAACGCGAAAAAGAGCGGCGCGCGCGCTACTCCGTCGCCGGATACCACTGGGCGCCCGACTCGAAGCACATCCTGTTCGATTCCGCCGGCCAGCTCTGGCTCTACTCGCTCGCGAGCGGCACCGCCGTGGTCGTCGGCAGCGGAGACGATCCCAAGTTCTCGCCCGACGGCACTCGCATCGCCTACATCAAGCAACACAACCTCTTCGTCCGCGACTTGAGGAACAATCGCGAGAAGGCGCTCACCAAAGATTCCGACGAGAACCTGCTCAACGGCGAGGTCGACTGGGTCTACGCCGAGGAACTCGACGTCCGTTCGAATTATTTCTGGTCGCCCGACGGCAAGCGCATCGTCTTCCTGCAGATGAATGAGACCAAAGTCCCGGCCTATCCCATCACCGACTGGATCCCGACCCACCCCACGGTCGACCAGCAGAAGTATCCCAAGGCCGGCGACCCGAATCCGCAGGTGCGCGTAGGGGTTGTGAATTCGGATGGCGGCAGCGTGAAGTGGCTCACGCTCGCCGACTACGAATACATCCCGCGCTTCGGATGGCTCGACAACGTGACCGCGTGGGTCGAGACGCTGAACCGCGAACAGGATAAGCTCGACCTCTACTTCGCCGATACGGACTCCGGCAAGTCGCGGGCGATGCTGCACGAGCAGTCCGACGCGTGGGTCGAGGTCAACGACGACTTCACGCCGCTCGCCAACGGCAAGTTCCTGTGGTCGAGCTGGCGCGACGGACACACCCATCTTTATCTCTACCGCTTCGACAAGGTGCACCCGCTCGCGGGCGACGCGCACCTCGAACGCCAGCTCACCAAGGGCGAGTGGGATAGTTTCGGCATCCAGGCGGTGGATGACAACGCCGGCTTGGTCTACTTCGTCGCCGATGAAGGCGACGACCGCCAGCGTCACCTCTACTCCGTCACGCTCGATGGGACGGGGATGCAGCGCGTCACGCAAGAAAAAGGCACGCACTCGCCCAGCTTCGCGCCCGACAACCAGCACTATGTCGACAGCTACTCCGCGCTGATGACGCCGCCGCGCATGTCCGTGTGCGCGGTCGCCACTCCGCAAGCCGGCGGCGGGTGCTCAAAGTTCTGGGACGCACGCTCGGTCGCCGGCTTCAACCTCTTCACGCCGCAGTTCGTCGACTTCAAAGCCGAAGACGGCACCGTCCTGCATGGGACGTTGCTCGTGAACCCCGTGTTGAGCAAGTCTTCTGCCGTGCTGATGAACCCCTATGCCGGCCCCAGTGGGGAAGTCTCGCGCGACGCCTGGGGCGGCTCGACCTTCCTCTTCCATCAGCTCCTGGCGCGCGACGGCATCGCCATCCTGCAAGTCGACAACCGCGGCATGGGTGCGCGTGGCAAGAAATTCGCCGCCGCGCTCAAACACAACTTCGGCGAGATCGAGTTCAAAGACCAGCTCGCCGCGCTCGACCAGGCGCTAGCCAGGTTCCCGCAGCTCGACCCGAAGCGCCTCGGCTGGTGGGGATGGAGTTACGGCGGGTACATGACGCTCTACGCCATGACGCACACCGATCGCGTGAAGGCCGGCGTGGCCGTCGCTCCGGTCAGCGACTGGCGTGACTACGACACCATCTACACCGAGCGCTACATGTCCACACCCGCGCAAAATAACGAGGGCTACCGCAAGTCGTCGCCCGTGAACTTCGCCGCGAATCTCTCCGGTTCGCTACTCGAAGTCCACGGCACCGGGGACGACAACGTGCACCTGCAGAACACCATCCAGATGACCAACGCCTTCATCGCCGCCGGCAAGCAGTTCCGCCTGATGGTCTATCCGCGCAAGACGCACGGCATCTCCGGCGCCCCGGCGCGCACGCACCTGTTCCACATGATCCAGAACCACCTCGAGCACGAACTAGCGCGCCCGCAAGAGCCAGTCGGCATCGTCAGAGACTCATCGCAGCCGAAATAATGCCGCACCCACCTTCCATCCCGGTGCAGTCCACCACGCTTGGCGACTTCGAGCTGACCGTCCTCTCCGACGGCGATTACTACCTCGATGGCGGGGCTTTTTTTGGTGTGATCCCAAAACCTCTCTGGCAGAAACGCATGCCGGCGGACGAGCAGAACCGGCTCTCCGTGGGCGTGAACTCGCTGCTCATCAAGACCGGCAAGCACACCGTGCTGGTCGAGACCGGCATCGGCAACAAGCTGGGCGAAAAGCAGAAGCAGTTCTTCCAGCCCGAAGAAAAGCTGCTCAACAATCTTGCCGCCGCGAAGGTCGCGCCCGAGGACATCGACGTCGTCATCAACACCCACCTGCACTTCGACCACTGCGGCTGGAACACGGTGCTGCGCGGCGACCGCACCGTCGCCACCTTCCCCAAAGCGAAGTATTACGTGCAGGAGGGCGAGTGGCGGCACGCGCGCATGCAGACCGAGCGCGACCGCGTGAGCTATCTCTCGCCCAACTACGATCCGCTGATCGAGAGTGGGCAGATGCACCTGCTGCACGGCGATGCCGAGATCGTTCCCGGCATCGCGGTGAGACTCTTTCCCGGACACACCCGCAACCTGCAAGCCGTGATGCTCCACTCCGGCACCGAGCGTGCCTGCTACATCTCCGACCTTATCCCCACCACGCACCACCTCGACCTCACCTGGGGGATGGCCTTCGACCTGTTCCCGCTCGAGACCATCGAAAGCCGCAAGCGCTTCTACGAGCGCGCGGTGCCGGATAAATGGCTGGTGGTGTTCACCCACGATCCGCAGGTGCCGTGGGCGTACATCGAGTCACCGCAACCGGGGAAGCTAGTCGCGAAGGCCCTTTAAAAGCCTTAACCACGAAGGTCACGAAGGAACACGAAGGTTCAGAAACCCCAAGACTCAGGATTTTTCCCGATCTTGGTTTCCTTCGTGAACCTTCGTGTCCTTCGTGGTTGAAGGGTTTTGGGTTTACGCCGAGACCGCGACGCTCTCACGCTGGTCGGCCGCCGAAGGCGATGAAGTGAAGAACCTCTCCACCGCATCCAGGATCGCCTGCTCGCTTTTCGCCTCGTAGATATCCTTGCGCAGGTTCCCGCCGCAGCGGATGCCGTGGGTGAAGTAGGAAGCGAACTGCTTCATCTTGCCGAAGGCGCCGGGCAGCTCTTCGTGCTCGAGCAGCATGGTGAAGTAGCGCCGGATCATCTCGTGGCGTTCCTGGTCGGTCGGATGGTGGTAGCTGCCGGTCGCCGTGTACTGCGCGATCTGGCGGAAGATCCACGGATTACTCGCCGCCGTCCGCCCGATCATCACCGCATCGCATCCCGTCTCGGCCACCATGGCGGCCGCGTCTTCGGGCGTGCGGATATCGCCGTTGCCGATCACCGGGATATTCACCGCCGCCTTCACCGCGGCGATCCACTCCCAGCGCGCGTTGCCGGCGTAGCCCTGTTCGCGCGTGCGCGCGTGCAGCGCCACCGCGTTCAGGCCGCACGCTTCTGCGAGCTTTCCGATCTCCACGCACACGATCTCAGTATCGCTCCAGCCCAGGCGGAACTTCACCGTGAATGGGATGTTCACCGCCGCGCGCACCGCTTTGAAGATGGTCTCGATCTTCGGGATATCGCGCAGCAGTCCCGAGCCGCCATTGCACTTCACCACTTTCTTCGCCGGACACCCGAGGTTCAGGTCCACCGTGTCGAAGCCCATGTCCTCCACCAGCTTGGCGGCCTCGGCCAGCACCGTTGGGTCCGAGCCAAAAAGCTGCGCGGCCAAGGGATGCTCGTCATCGAGGTAGCCGAGGTAGCGCTTCAGCACCGACTTCTTTTTCGTCTTGGTCACGCCGTCGGCCGAGGTGAACTCGGTCATGATCAGGCCGCAGGCGTTCGGGTCGGCGGCGGTCACGGGCCGCAGTTCCCTTGGGTCGTAAGCGGACATCGGCCCAAGCTCGTGGATGAAGCTGACGCTGCGGATGAAGCGCCGGAAGACGGTATCCGTCACGCCGGCCATGGGCGCGAGCACGGTCGCCGGACGCAGCTCCACCTTACCGATGCGGACGGAGGCCGGCACGCGCGCGCTGTGCACGACCTGCTTGGCGTCGTTCGTACGAACGTCGGGCACCGGGTTTTCGAAGTGCTTCCGCATGCGACCCTATTGTAGCGAGAACTGGTTTCCGAATAACGAAAGCCTCCGCCGTGGCGGAGGCTCCCGAAAGCGAACGCCTTATTTCTTCGCGGCGGCTTCCTTGGCCGTGGCCTTGGTGGCGGCTTCGGCCTTCATCGCGTCGGCCTTGGCGTACTTGCGGCGGAAGCGCTCCACGCGTCCGGCGGTGTCCAGCAGCTTCTGCTTGCCGGTGAAAAACGGATGGCAGTTGGAACAAATCTCCAGGTGGATGTCGCCCTTGTGCGTCGACCGCGTGACGAAATTGTTCCCGCAGGCGCACATCACGCGCACTTCGTTGTAAGCGGGATGGATCTTCTCTTTCATGTCGCTTCAGGACCTCTCTCGGAAAGGGTCTATTTTAGCGGACTCGGGCGCGGTTGGGCAAATCGGCGGCCTGCCAATCACAACCGCAGAGGACGCCAAGGACGCCGAGGTCTCAAGGTTCGATGCTTGCCGTTCCTTCATTGATTCTTCTGTGTCCTCCGCGTCCTCTGCGGTCGTCATTTGGTTTTGGTTGCTTGGCACACGCGACACCCGACTGCTAACAATCTGCATTCCCCCTCTTGTGCGGATTACCAAACGCGCCCACAATCCGCTCCAATGCAGTAACCGAGTCCCTTGATCGAGACGGGGTGAACGCAGGCGCTGAGAAAGATAGCGCAGGTGGCCGTCGAGGACTCGCACAGCTTTACGGAGGTGATGGCCGTGGTTCCAGAGAACCATCCGCTGCAAGACCTGTTCCTCGCGCTCGTCGAGCGCAATTTTTCCGAAGTCATCGGGCTGCGCGACCACGAGGTGCAAGAGTACGTGGCCAACATGCTCACCGAGTTCTGCTCGGTCGAGAACATGTACAAGGTCCGCAACGCCTCGGGCCAGCCGCTGCACGATGTCGGCGAGATGCTGCTGGAGTCGGATCCGGTCTACGGTGAGGCGCCCTCGTTCGATCGCGAACGCCAGGTGCGCAAGCATATCGGCGACTTCACGCTCTTCTTTACCGGGATGTTCCCCGAGAGCATCAACCACTGGCGGCTGCGGCGGCAGCGGCTCGAGAATTTTGTCGATTTCATGCGCGCCGGCAAAGAGAGTTACTACATCGTCTCGAAATTCGAGTTCTTCGAGTATGCCAAGGTCGCGCCGCTGTTCAAGCACCTGGCCGAAGACTTCGAGAGCTGCGTCTACGGACTGAATCTGGTGAAGAACGACCTGCGCGAGATGCAGCATCCCATCGTCCAGCGGGCGAACGAACTGATCATGTGAATCGCCCTCCCGCTCTCCGTACCCCGGAAAGCGGAAAGCGGAAAGCGGACAGCGGACAGCGGATACATAGCGCACTCCTCTTGGAAGTGTCATGCTGAGTGACCGAGGGCCGCGCGCGCTTTCTTCAGCGCGGGTATCGGTCGCGAAGCATCTCACCCGCCCACGCTCCCCAGTTCACCGCAAACGATAGAAACTCAGCACCGCGTCGCCCTGCTTCAACTCCCGATAACGCGTGAGCGCGCCGGACTTCGCAACAAAGACCGCGCCCGGATCGAAATGCTTCTCGTGCTCCGCCACCACGATGGTCTCCGGCTTCAGCAGCCGCGACTGCGAGAGGAAGCCGAGCGCTTGTTCGTAGGCTTCCGCGTCGTCATACGGCGGGTCGAGGAAGATCACGTCGGCACTCACCGCCTCGGCGTCCAGCTGGCGCAGCGCTTTCACGGCGGGCTGTTCGATGATCTGCCAGCCGCTCTCAACCTGCAGCGACTTCAGATTCTTCCGGATCACCGTGACCGCCCCCCGCGCCGACTCCACGAAGTAGACCTGCCGCGCCCCTCGACTCAGCGCTTCGATGCCGACCGCGCCCGAGCCGGCGTACACATCCAGCCAGACCGTCCCCTCCAGCGGGACCGCGGCCGTCAGCACGTTGAAGAGCGTGCCGCGAAGCTTGTCGGATGTCGGGCGAACGTCCGCTCCCGGCGGAGCGTCCAGCGCACGGCTGCGGAATTTTCCCGCGATCACGCGCATAAAGACCCTTTGACCACGAAGACCCTCTAACCACGAAGTACACGAAGGTACACGAAGGAGGACCGGTAGGTATCTTGGTTTTGGTCCCTGGCCTTCTTAGGCAACGGCATTGGTGCCGTTATTCTTTTCTCGTTTCTCTCTTTCCTTCTTTTCCCTTCGTGCTCCTTCGTGACCTTCGTGGTTAAAGATTTTCTCCGCCGGTGAGAATAGAATCTAACCAGAGAAGATGCGCACCTGGTCCATCCCGGCCGGCCGGATCGCGGGCATCGACATCCGCATCCACTTCACCTTCGTCGCGCTGCTGGTGTTCATCATCTTCTCCGACCCCGAAGGGCCTGCTGGTTCAGGACGCGCGCTCGCCCTCGTCGGCATCATCTTTGGATCAGTCGTCCTGCACGAGTTAGGACACGCCCTGGTCGCGGTGCGCGCCGGCTTGCCGGTGCGCTCCATCACCCTGCTGCCGCTCGGCGGCGTCACCACCATGGACACATCACAAAACGCCACATCGCAAAGCGGCCATCCCGCCGCGGCCACCGAGATCCGCGTGGCCGCTGCCGGACCGCTGGTGAACTTCGTGCTCGCCGGCGTGGCCGCGATCGCGGTGCTGGCGATCTATCCGGAAGCGAGGGTCTGGCTGTGGCAGCCGCCGTTCGTCTACGCGGCGAACCTGCCGCGCGCGCTGGTCTGGGCGAACCTGTTCATGGCGCTCTTCAACCTGCTGCCCGCGTATCCCATGGATGGCGGCCGCATCCTGCGCGCCGTGCTCGCGCGTAACATGGACTACCTCGCCGCCACGCGCCGCGCCGTCACCATCGGGCAAGGCTTCGCCATGTTCTTCATGTTCCTCGGCTTGTGGCAGCCGTGGATGCTGCTCATCGGATTCTTCCTCTTCTTCGCCGCCCAACTCGAAGAACGCTCCATCATGTTCCAATCCGTGCTGGAGAGTGTCCGGCTCGAAGAGGTGATGCTCACGGATTTCTCCACCCTCTCGCCCGCGGACACGCTCGAAGACGCGCTCGCGAAGGCCGTCCACACCTTGCAAGACGATTTCCCCGTCATCCGCGGCACCGACATGGTGGGTGTGGTCTCGAAGCAGCGCATCCTCGCCGCGCTGAACGACGAAGGCAACGCCTACGTGCAGTCGGTGATGAACAAAGCCTTCGAGATCGCGCAGCGTTCGGAGACGCTGGCCTCCGCGCTGAAGAAGTTCACCGCAAAAGAATTGACCGTGCTGCCCGTGGTCGACGCCGGACGGCTCGTCGGCATCGTGACGCTGCAGAACCTGATGCACTCGATGGCGCTGCTCTCCGAATCACGCAAGATCCAGCGCAGCACCGACCACGACGACGACTAGAGCCGCATCGCCTTCACTAGCTTCACCGCCTCGATCTTCCGCAACTCGTCGAGCACTGCTTCCGTCGGCTTCGAATCCACGTGGACCACGGCGATAGCTTCGGCGGACTTGCCGTTTTTCTCGCGCCGTCCCAGCGAGAAGTTCGCGATGTTGATGTGGTGCTTGCCCAGGATGGTCCCGACCTTGCCGATCACGCCGGGGACGTCCTGGTTGCGGATGTAGACGAGGTCGCGCTCGAGCGGCGCTTCGATGTCGATGCCATCCACCGCCAGCAGCCGCGGCGACTTGCCGTGCAGCACCGCGCCCTTGGCGAGGCGCTCTTCCGAGTTCGTCTTGAGCAGCACGGTCATCACGTTGCCCGCGCCGCCCGACGACGCTTTCGGCTTCTTGATCTCCGTGACTTCCACGCCGCGCTCCGCCGCGATCGCCGCCGCGTTCACCAGGTTCGCTTTCTCCGCCAGCATCTGGTTCAGGATGCCCTTGACCACCGCGTTGCGCAGCAGCTCCGTCTTCCACTCCGCGATGCGTCCGGAGTAGCGCACCGACACCGCCTCCACATTCCCGTTGGTCACGTTGGCGAGGAACGCGCCCAGTCGCTCCGCGAGAGAGATATACGGCTGCATCTCGACGTACTCCTCGTGCGTGAGCGAGGGCACGTTGACGGCGTTCTGGATCACGCCGCGCTTCAGGTACTCGCGCACCTGCATCGCGATCTGCACCCCGACCGCCTCCTGCGCCTCGAAAGTCGAACCGGCGATGTGCGGCGTGAGCAGGACGTTGTCGAGTCCCAACAATGGTGAAGATTTGGGCGGCTCTTCCGTAAACACATCGAGCGCGGCGCCGGCAATCGTTCCTTTTTTGAGCGCCGCCGCCAGCGCCTGCTCGTCGATCAGCTCGCCGCGCGCGCAGTTCACGATGCGCGCGCTTTTCTTCATCTTCGCCAAGGTCTGCGGATTGATCATCCCCTGCGTCTGCGGGGTCAGTCCGACGTGCAGCGTGAGGTAGTCGGAGTCCTTGTAGATATCTTCGACCGTTGCCAATGTCACGCCCAGTTCGCGCACCAGCACGGTGGAGACGAAGGGATCGTGCGCCATCACCTTCATGCCAAACGCGCGGGCGCGCCTGGCGACTTCCACGCCGATGCGTCCCAGACCAACTATGCCCAGCGTCTTGCCGCGCAGCTCGGTGCCTTGCAGCGATTTCTTCTCCCACTTGCCGGCGCGCGTGGACGCGTCGGCACGGGTGAGATGGCGTGCGAGCGCGAGCATCATCGCGAAGGTGTGCTCGGCGACGGCAACGGCGTTCGCTCCCGGCGTGTTCATCACTGCGATGCCACGCTTAGTCGCGGCTTCCACGTCGATGTTGTCCACGCCCACGCCGGCGCGGCCGATCACGCGCAGTTTCTTGGCCGCGTCGAGCGTCTTGCCGTCCACGAAGACGGCGGACCGAACGATGAGCGCGTCGGCGGATTCAAGCTGTGCGGGGAGGTCACCGTTGATCGCATCCGGCGTGACGACCTGCCACTTGCTCTCTTCCCGGAGCACGGCAAGCGCGGCGGGCGCGATCTTCTCGGCGACTACGATCTTCATGGAAGGAGCAGTGTCGCGGTTCGAATCGCGCCTTGCAAGCGCGATGATTTCCACAGGGAGAAGTACGGGGAAGGGCGGCGGGCGAGGGCGGCTAGGCGCGCTTGCGCTTCTTGCCGTTGCGTTGCAGGCGTGCGGCTTGAGCGCCACGTTTCGGCCCACCGGCCTTGCGTCCGGTGATGATCACGGGCGCATTCCAATCAATCTTTCCGACGTACTTCCCCCGCACTCCACCGCTGAAGTCATATTCGGGCTGCATGTCGGGGTCTTTAGTCTTCTTCATATTGTCTTCGCTCCGCGGCGGTTGCCTTTCGAGCGCTGATAAGCCGGATATTACCACCACGCTCAGAATGCACCACCACCAATAATCGCTTCCGATCGGAGAGACCGATCGTCGTCCAGCGCTCTTCATCTTCCGAGTGCACAACATCCGGCACAGTTACACCCAGCGTGCCGGCGAATACCGTCTTGGCCTCGTCGAAGGAAACAGAATGGACTCGGACATTTGTCCGCGCTTTTGTCACATCCCATTCGAAGCGGGTCAACGGGTAACACTCGCCGAACCCCCGGCCATCGCCTTCGCGTACGCTACCTGCGCGGCGCGCAAGCCTTTGCCAAACTCCACATGGCGCGGCGCGAGCACCTTGGCGAGCACCTGCTCGAGCGCGCCGACGATGGCGATGGTGTCGAGGTAGTCGTAGTAGCCGAGGTGCGCGATGCGGAACATCTGGCCCTTCATCTCGCCCTGTCCGTTGGCCACGACCGCGCCAAACTCCTCGCGGAAAGCTTTCACGATGGCGTTCGAGTCGGTGCCTTCGGGCGGCGCGATGGCGGTCAGCGCCGCGGCGGGAGATTGTTTCGCGAACAGCTTCAGGCCGAGCGCTTCCGCGGCCGCACGCGTCATGGCCGCGGCAGTCTCGGCATTGGCGATGAGCGCGACACGTCCGATGCCGAGGTCGCCATTCCCGGCCTCGCGGATGTAGTCGAGCGCGGCGGCCAATCCAGCGATGAGCGCGGTGGCGGGAGTGAAAGCAGACTCGCCTTTGGCGGCGGCCTTCCGCTCGCGCACCAGGTCGAAGTAGTAGCGCGGCGATCTCGCCGTCGCAGCGCGCTGCCACGCGCGCTCGCTGATGGCTAGGTAAGCGAGACCCGGCGGGACCATCACCGCCTTCTGCGAGCCGCCGATGATGACGTCGATGCCCCAACCATCCACGTCGAGCCGCGTGCTGCCCAATCCCGTGATGGCGTCGACGATGAGCAATACATCATTGCCACTCTGGCTGCCCGGTGCGCGCAACAACTCTGCCACCGCTTCCACATCGTGGCGCACGCCGGTAGAACTCTCCGTCGCTTGCAGGTAAACGCAGCGGATATCGTTATTCCCCGCCAGCTTCTCCCGCACCGCTTCCAGCGAAAACGTCTCGCCATAGGGCGCGCTCACCATCTCGACGGCGCAGCCGAAGGCTTTGGCCAGGTCGCGCCAGCGCTCGCCGAATTTTCCCGCCGAGCACACCAGCACCTTGTCTCCCGGCGAGGTGAGGTTCGAAACGGATGCTTCCATCGCGCCCGAGCCCGACGCCGCGAGCATCAGCACGTCATTCTTGGTCCCAATGAAGGCCTGCAAGTCGAGCAGCGTCCGCGCGTAGAGGGCGCGGAAATCGGCCGTCCGGTGATGGACGTCCGCCGCGGCCATGGCGCGCGCCGCCGCCGGCAGGAGCGGAGTGGGTCCGGGAGTGAAGAGCCGCGGTTTGCGCAGCATGGGGAGAGAGTCTACTAGGAAAGGCGTGCGCCGTTCCTGCTGCGCACTACTCCAGGCGCATGCGCTGGTAGTCGACCGGCTTGCCGGAGACGATCTTCTTATCCTTCAGGAACAGCGCCACGGCCGACTTCGGATCTTCGCCATCGAGGATCAGCACCAGGCCATCGCCATCCGGTCCCACGGCCAGCGGCGAGGCCCACTCCACGCGCTCGATGAAGCGGTGCGGAAGCCGCGCGATGCCGTCGAGCTTGTCGAAGCTCACATCGTAGTAGCCGGAGCCGTGTCCCACCAGGACGATGCGCCGCTTGCGGCTCGCATCGTTGATCAGCAGGTAGGCGGCGTCCGTGGCGCCGCCCAGCCCGGTAAAGTCGCCGGCGAGGCGCCCTTGTGCGGGCTGATCGTTATCGCGCAGCCAGCCCTTGACCGCGCCGCCAAAATCCGCATCCTCGGCTACGCGCCATCCCTCGATGCGCGCGATGTTCTGTGCGTCCACCGGCATAACGCCGGCGGGCAGGCTGGCTTCGTGCCCAATGTCCATGGGCGGAGGCTTGCCATGATCGCGCGTGGCCGTCACCACCGTCACGATCGCTGCCACCACGCCGAGCACCACCGCGCCCCGCAGTACCCAGCTGGTATCTTCACGCTGCAGCGCGCGGATCTTCATGCTCTCCGAGCCCGGCATCTCACCCAGTTCGCGCGCCAGCTGGCCCATCATCGCGATGTGGTCGCTCACGTGGCGCGCGGTGTAGGGCTGCGGCATGGTCAGCTCGCTGAGCTCGACCGCGCCCGGCGTCACGGTGAAGAACGTCTTCGAGGAGCAGCAGACCTTCTGCAGCGCCTGCATCACTCGCTTGCCGCTGGTGAACATCTTCGCTTGCGTCGGATTATCGGAGCGCGTGGTGAAGCGCGCGTCGAACATGTCGTCCGGAGTGCGCACCAGCACGCGGCCCTCCGTCGAGCGCGCGCCTTTCGGCACCACCGAGAGCGTGAATGTGGCCGGCGCTTTCATGTGGATGTTGAGCGCGGGCGTGTTCTGGTCATAGGAGAAGCGGATGAGGGTGGGCAGTTTCTGGAAGTTGCCGCTGATCACCAGGTCATTGCCGTCGCGAAAGATCTCCGCGTGGGTGAGCGTCTTGGCGATAGCACGCGCGTCCGTCGCCAGCTCTTCGTAGCCACTGAACGTGCTCTTGCCACGCATCGTCGAGATCACCAGGCCGATCAGGGCCACGGCGACCACCACGAGGAGCGCGATTGCTATCGGCGACATGATTCGAAGTCCGAAGTCCTAGAACTGAAGAACGAGGTCCGAAGTCCGAAGAACGAACGAACGCAGCTTTTTACGGGAAAAATGGCTGGTTACGGGCCGCGTGCGGGGATGATAACCCGCGTCTAGTCGGGAAGCAATCCACTTTGCCTGGCCGGGCCGAAGCGCGAACCTCTTCCGGCATCGTTCTCTCGCCGTCCTGCCATCGTCCACTTGGCCACCTGGCCACCGGGGAGCGGACGCATATAATCGCAGCCATGGCCATCAGTGACCAGATCACCAAAGACGTCACCGCCGCTATGAAGGCGCGCGACCAGCTTCGCCTCTCCACCCTGCGCATGGTCAAGAGCGCGCTCAAGAACAAGGAGATCGACAAGCGCGCGCCGCTCGACGACAAGGAAGCCATGCAGGTGCTGAGCACGCTCATCAAGCAGCGCAAGGAATCCATCGAGCACTTCAGCAGGGGCGGCCGCCCCGAGCTGGCCGAGAAAGAAGCGGCCGAGATCGTGATCATCGAGAGCTACATGCCACAGGCGGTGGGCGCGGAAGAGATCGCGGCCCAAGTCCGCGAGTCCATCGCGGACATGACGGCCACCGGCACCGCTCCCACCATGAAAGATATGGGCACGGTGATGAAGAACGTGATGGCAAGATTCGCCGGCGCGCGCGTCGATGGCAAAGCCGTCAGCGACGCGGTGAAGCAAGCACTGACGCCGAAGGCGTGAGCGTGCGCCCAAAATGGCGCGACTAGATCTCCAGCTTGTCCAGCGCCGCCAGCACCTTCCGCGCCACCTGGTCAACGCTCGCGCCCGGCAGCAGCAACACCTTGGTGGCGGACTTCTCGATCATCAGGTTGAAGCGTCCCAGCGCGGCATCTTCCGCATGCCGCAGGTCGGTGCGGTAAGCGAGCACCGGCTTCTTGCGCGCGTACGCGTAACCACACTCCCAGCAGGTGCCGGAATCGGGGTCGGGACCGTCCATGTTGGCGATCACGACCTCGGCCCAGTCGATGCCTTCCACATCCTTTTTGAAAATGGCCGCCCCGCCACGCTCGCGCGGTTCCTTCTCTTGCGGCAGCCAGACGTCGTGCCCGTCGGCGGCGAGCGCATCGCGCAGCCGGTGATTGAACTCGCGCTCGGCGGCGTTGAACAGCGGCCCCGCAAGGAAGAGTTTCATCTTCGCTTTCAGTCTCTGATGTTCAATCTTTTGTGCGGACTTTCACCAGTGTGCCCTCGGGCAGCGGCTCGCCCAGGAACTCCACCACGCCGTTCTTCACGATGCCGTTCTTCACCCCGTCGCCGGCTGCTTTGCTTTTCGCGGACCGAGCTTGCGGCCCCGGTTTCTTGGCGTAGGCGTTGGCTTCGACGGCACGCTTGCCGCCCATGCCTGAATCCATCGCCGCGTTGGCCAGGCGGTCGGCCTCGCGGTTCTGCTCGCGGCGCACGTGCCGGATCTCGAACCAGTCCAGCTGCCGCACCATCTCTTGCGCGCGCTTGTGCAGCGTCTGCAACTCGGGAGCGCGGACCTTGTACTGCCCCTTCATCTGCTTGACCAGCAATTCCGAATCGCTCACCACCAGCAACGCTTTCTGCTGCTGAGCGACCGCGTATGCGATCGCGGCCAGCAGTCCGGAGTACTCGGCGAAATTGTTGGTGCGCACACCCAGGAACTCGCTCAGCTCAGCGATCTTCTTCCCGCTCTCATCTTCGAGCAGCGCGCCGTAGCCGGCGGGCCCGGGATTGCCGCGCGCGCCGCCATCAATGTGCGCGATCAGGTAATGCTCGGGACGCTCGCGTTGGAATAAGTTCGCCATTCAGCAGGTCTTCAATCGGCAATCTTCAATCGTCACTCAGCGTCCGTCCGCCAGGCGCAGCGCCAAACGGTCGGGAAGTTTGGCGTCGAAGATGCGCGTCTGCGCGCCCTTGATGTCATACGGCACGCGGTGGAACGTCACCACATTCTTGTCGGTGTCGTAGGAGAGGAAGGCGGCGCGCGGATCGCCATCGCGCGGCTGTCCGATCGAGCCCGGATTGAGCAGATACTTCGTGCTGGCGGCGAGTTGCAAGTCGAACTTCTCGATCTTGCCTTTCGAAGCATAGAGCGGACGGATCGTCGTCCACTGGCCCTCGCTGTTCGCCGAGAACCCGCCTTGGATGTGCGTGTGTCCGAAAAAAGTGATGGCGACCGTCGCCTTGGTGAGCGGCTCGTAAGCGTCGCGCTGCACGATGATGTACTCGTCCTCATCCAGTGGGGAACCGTGGACGAGCTGCACCTCCCCGAGACCGTCGACCTGCAGCGGGCCTTGCGGCAGCGCCTTGAGGAATCCGAGATTATCGGGCGTGAGTTCTTTCATCGTCCAGAGCGCGGCCAGGCCGGCCACGGGATTGAATCCGTCGATGCCGCTGACCCCGCTGCACGCTTTGTCGTGATTGCCGCGGACGAAATGCTTGCCCAGTTTGCGCGAGCGGTCCATCACTTCGTTCGGACTCGCCCCATAGCCCACCACGTCGCCCAGATTGAGCACCAGCTCGTGCGGCGGCGCGGCCGCAAGCGATGCGTCCATGGCCTCGAGGTTCGCGTGGATGTCGCTGATGATGAGGATGCGCACAGGTTCCAGGACGGAGCGCAAAAGATTAACACGCTGCTTGGGTTAAACCCATACAGGAGGATGGGAGGAGAGGAGGCTTTTTGAATCTTGAGTCTTGAGGTGCGGCGAATCGTCGGCGAACAGTCAGAGAGATCGGCAGCCATGCAGGCTCCTGATTCCCTGACCCCTATCCGGAACTCAAGATTCAAGATTCAAAAAAACCTCCCCTCCCCCTGTCCTCCTGTTTGGGTTCGCGGGGAGAGGAAGGACGTTTTAGGCGCGTACAAAATGTTGCGGCCCAACCTCGCGTAGCGGCAGCAGTTCTGCCGGCGCCGGCGGCAGCTTGCCCACCGTGGCCAGCGGCTTCGAGCGGTCGCTCCGCAACGTCGGGATCGCCGCCAGCAGTCCCTTGGTATAAGGATGCGCGGGCGCGCGGAAGATCTCGCGCATCGGGCCCATCTCGACGATGGAACCCTCATACATCACGGCAACGCGGTCGGCGATCTGTGACACCACTCCGAGGTCGTGCGAGATGAACAGCATGGCCAGGCCGAACTTCCGGCGCAGCTCAGCCAGGAGCTCGAGTATCTGCGCCTGTACGGTGACGTCGAGCGCGGTGGTGGGCTCGTCAGCGATCAGCAGCCTCGGCCGGTTGACGATGGCCATGGCGATCATCACGCGCTGCCGCTGGCCGCCGGAGAGCTGGTGTGGATAATCCCGCGCCCGCCGCTCCGGCTCCGGGATCTGTACCTCCCTCAACATCTCGACGGCGCGCTGCCACGCTTCCTTCTTCTTACTGCTGTCGTGCGCCAGCACCGCCTCCGCCACCTGGTCGCCCACGCGCATCACCGGATTCAGCGCCGTCATCGGCTCCTGAAAGATCATGCTGATGCCGGCGCCCCGCACCTGCCGCATCCGGTCCTCGTCGATGGCCAACAGATTTACGGGGCCCCCGCTTGCAAAAGAAAAAACGATCTCGCCCTGCGCGCGCGCCTGCGGGATCAGCAGCCGCATGATGGCGAGCGCGGTCACCGACTTCCCCGAACCCGACTCGCCCACCAAGCCGAGCGATTCGCCTTCGCCGATCTCGAAGCTGACCTCGCGGATGGCGGGCAACCAACCGCTGCCGCTAGGGAACTCGACGTTGAGATCGCGAACCGTCAGCAGCATCTTCATTCGCACTCGGTACTCGGTACTCGGTACTCGCAGCTCATCACTGTTGTCCCAGCACCAGGGGCAGCCCGTTCTTCGGATTCCCGATGATCACGATCTTGGCGTTCTTCGAGTCGGCCAGATGCTCGGTCGCTTCGATGCCCTTCCACGTCAGCAGCTCCGGCGAGAGGCCGGCGCTCACTGTCTTCTGGAAGTCGCGGATGCCCTCCGCCTCGATGCGTTTGCGGTCGGCTTCCTGGCGCTCTTTCTGCAGCTTGAACGACATTGCCAGCGACTCCTGCTCGGCCTGCTGCTTCAACTCGATCGAGGTCTTGAGCGCCGCCGGCAGTTGGATGTCGCGCAGGAAGATGCTCTCCACTTCGATGCCGCGCTTACCGAGCTCGCGCGCCAGCGCAGTGTAGATCTCCTGCCCCACCTTCTCGCGCTCTCCGGTGTAGAGCGCGTTGGCCGAGTGCGAAGCCGTGGCCTCGCGGATGGCCGAGCGCAGCGTCGGCTCGATCACCACCGACACGTACTGCGGACCCACGCTTTGATAGAGATGAGCGGCGCGGTCGGGCCGGATCCGGTAGAGCAGCGAGGTGTCGAGCGCCATCACCAGGCCCTCGCTCGAGGGCACGGTCGCCGACTCCTTCAGCTCCTGCGTCCGCACCGACATCACGTTGTTGACCTTGAAGGGATTCACCAGGTGGATGCCTTCGTCGAGATACTGGTCGGTCTGCACCTTGCCGAACAGCGTGAGCACGCCCACGTGTCCGGCGGGCACCTTGGCCACGCTCGCGAACAGCAATATCACCGCCAGGAAAGCCACCACCAGGATGCCGATGCCGCGGAAGAATCCGCTACCACCAACGTTGATCGTCTTGTCTTTATCGAAACCGTATGTCGCCATGAGTTGTCCCTCGCTTCTGCGCGCATTGTAAGCGGGAGGCCAGCAGAATGCTGTGCCCGATCTCCGGCCCGGAAACGCTCAGCAGCCGGGGGATCCGCCTTGAGCATGCTCGTCACCAAAACGCCGACACCCGCATAAACATTGGTTTCTAGTTGGATTTGCACAATAAGCAACAGGGCAAAAGCGCATGGCTAGCGGCTTTTCATCGCTGTGTAAAAAACACGCTGCACAACTCGCGCGGCACCCCCTTGTGGACGGCCTGCACCTCATTGAAAACAGATGAGATAGAGGCGCGCTCTTTTGCTTGACTCCGGCTAGGGGAGGAGTAAAGTCAGCCTCGTTCTTTGACATTCTTTGGTTGTCCGATTGGTGGTGCGTCCGGGGCTCAAACCGGATCACCGTCGTGAATGGCTCCATGCGGGTAGCGGCCCGCTACAGAGCCAATGCTGTCCCGGCCGCAAGCTGGGATAGCGCCGCCAGGCCTTCGCGGGTCTGGCACTACCGAGCCTTCGCGGGTTCGGTTTTACAAATAATCGACGGAGGGTCGGTGAGGGTCAAATGCAACCCGCTGGTTGAGAAGAGCCGAAGAAAAAGTCAGAGGCAAGACAGGACCCCGAGGCGTTAGCTGGTACGACCGGTTGGTGGTGAGCCCGGAGCCCGAGCTTCACGAAAGTGATTAAAGACCGCGCGTCGTGCGCCGCAAGCAAACGACGGATGCAGGTCGGCGAGGGTCTAAACGCGAGCTGCTGGTCGAGTGGTACCGGTTAGCAATCACCTCGGGGTCCTTTATCGTTTGCGCGACGCCCGTCGCCCAATCCCTCCCGCAGACCTTCCCGCAACGGAGGTCATCCCGAGCGAGGTCGCCGCGGCGACCGAGTCGAGGGACCTGCATTCCTCTGCGACCTTTGCGTTTCAAGCTTTTTCTGATCCGCGTCGTCCGCGTTCATCCGCGGTTAGGATTTTCGCGCGTATAATCCCGCGCCATGCCGACGTCTTCCTCTGTAACCACGCTCGACCGCCGCGCCTTCTTCGCCGCCTGCTCCGCCGCCGGAGTGGGTTCCACCCTTTTCCCCGGAGTGCTGTGGGCGATGTCGCAACCTGCGCCGGCCGCAGCGCCGCTTGCTCCGCTTCCGGATAAAGATGAAACGAAGAAGCCGAAGCGCATCACGCGCGAGATGATCGACGCGGCCGCCACCGTTGCCGGCATCACCATCGCCGACGAATACAAAGAGATGATGTTGCGCGACCTCAACGACCAGGTCAATTCGTATGAGGCCATCCGCAAGCTGGAGCTGAAGAACTCGGAACCGCTCGCGCTGGTGTTCGATCCCCTGATGTCCGCAATGACGATTGCGGGAACAAAACTACCGGCGACCACCAAACAGCCGATGCACCTGAGCGCAGCTCCCGCGATTGCGACTCGTGCACCGAAGAATCTCGAAGACGTCGCCTTCGCCAGCGTCCGCGAACTCGCCGAACTCGTGCGCACGCACAAAGTGTCATCCGTTGCGCTCACCGGGATGTATACCGAACGCTTGCAGCGGTATCAGCCGCTGTTGAAGTTCGGCATCACCTTCACCACCGACCGCGCTCTCGATCAGGCGAAGCGCGCCGACCGCGAGTTCGCCGCGGGAAAATATCGCGGACCGTTGCACGGCATCCCCTGGGGCGCGAAAGACCTGCTTGCCGTCAAAGGCTATCCCACGACGTGGGGCGCGGGCGGCTTCGAGCAGCAGCGCATCGACGAAGACGCCACCGTGGTCCAACGCCTCGACCAGGCCGGCGCCGTACTCATCGCCAAACTCACGCTCGGGGCTTTGGCGATGGGTGATAAGTGGTTTGGCGGGATGACGCGCAATCCGTGGCGTCCGCAGGATCAGGGTTCATCCGGCTCGAGCGCCGGCTCGGCGAGCGCGACGGCGGCGGGATGCGTCGCCTTCGCCATCGGCTCGGAAACGCTGGGCTCGATCTCGTCGCCGTCCACGCGCTGCGGGACGACCGGACTGCGTCCCACCTTCGGCTTCGTGCCGCGGACCGGGGCGATGACGCTGTGCTGGACGTGGGACAAACTCGGTCCCATCACGCGTTCAAGCGAAGACTGCGCACTCGTGATGGCGGCCATCCATGGTCCCGACGGCAAGGACATCGACTGCATCCATCCCGCCGCCTTCAATTGGGACGCCGGCTTTGACTGGCGCAAGCTGCGCGTCGGATATCTGAAGTCGGCGTTCGAAGACAAGCCCGACGAACCGCCGGAGAAAGCTCCGGAAGTGGCGGTGACGGCAGAAGAAAAAAAGAAGGCCGAAGAAGAGAAGCTCGACGCCGCCGAACAAAAAGCCATGCGCGCCTACGACCTGCGCTTCCACCAGGCCACGCTCGAGGCGTTGCAGAAAATGGGAGTGAAGCTCATCCCCATCGAGCTGCCCAAGTTTCCCTATGGACCATGCGTCATCGGGCTGAGCGCGGAAGCCGCCGCCGCCTTCGACGATCTCACCCGCTCGGGCCGCGACCGCCTGCTCACCGAACAGACCATGGACGACTGGCCCACCCAGTTCCGCACCGCGCGCTTCATCCCGGCGGTGGACTACATCCAGGCCAACCGCGCGCGCCTGCGCTTGATGCGCGACTTTGCCGCGATGTTCCGCGCGGTGGACGTGCTCGTTACGCCCAGCGGCGGCCAGCAGCTCGTCGCCACCAACATGACGGGACATCCCGCACTCATCGTCCCCAACGGTTTCCGCGGCGACGATGCTCCCAAGCTGCGCAAATATGAAGACGGCGGCGGCCCGGGGACGCCGGTATCCATCACCTTCCTCGGCGGGCTTTTTCAGGACGCCAAGCTGTGCGCCTTCGGCCGCGCGTATCAGGAAGCGACGGGGTTCCATAGGAAGCACCCGCTGCTGCCGGGGTAGGAGAGATGGCACCGCGCTCAACCACGAATCGTGATCTCAATCGCCTCAGGTGCCACACCGAAAGTAAGCGCTAACCCCCTCTTTGCCTCGGCCATAGTGAGCGCCGTCGCTACACGATCGCGCTCCGTCGAGATAAATGCCGGCTCGGGTCCCGCTGGCTCAGGCATGCGCTCCCAATTCAAAGTTGAAGCGTCGATACCCAGTTCCTCAAGCGTGGCATAACGGATCGGGTTGCGATCGCCCTTCCAAATCTCGGGGACGCTCACGCGCGCGAACTCGCTGAACTGAATCAAGTAGCGTTCCGGGTCGTCAGGCGCCGGCACTACCTCCTTTACCTTCCCCACAAGAAATGCTGCGTGATGCGGTTCCGAACCTTCAACCCACTCGGAGTAAGCGTTCCGCGTGCAAATTGCGAACGCGCACTGGCGCGCATTCGACCTATCCAGACGCCAGGATGACGTGCCACCCTCTCGCAGAATTCGCTCGATGCTCTTAGCAGTGAAAACCACAATTGCTTTGTCTGACATGTAGCCTCCTTAAGCTGATTCGTACACTAGCACATTACATAAATTACTACAATATCATTCGCATAGTTAATATAAAATATTACAAATTGTTATCCGCCCCTCCCGTGCTCGTCATGCCTGCCCGATTCCCACGTTCGGCACCCGCGCCTCCATCCGCGGTAAGGGGGCCTCGGCGTCCTCTGCGGTGAAGACGGTTCCTCTCTGTGTCTCTGTGCCTCCGTGGTGGGCGTTGCTCTCGCGACTTCGCTATAATCGCGGCACTCCGTTACACGTAAACCAAAGCCACCCATGCCCATCACCATCGGGACCAAGCTCGGCCCTTACGAGATCGTGGACGCCATCGGCGCCGGTGGCATGGGCGAGGTCTATCGCGCCAAGGACACCAGACTCGACCGCATGGTCGCCATCAAAGTCCTGCCGGAGCACGTCTCCAATGATCCCGAGTTGAAAGCGCGCTTCGATCGCGAGGCGCGGGCACTGTCCGCCTTCCAGCATCCGCACATCTGCACGCTCTACGACATCGGTGAACAAGACGGCATCGTCTTCCTCGTCATGGAATACATCGAAGGTGAGACGCTGGCCACGCGGCTCGAGCGTGGCCCGCTGCCGACGGAGCAGTTGCTCCGCATCGCCATCGACGTTGCCGGCGCGCTCGATAAAGCGCATCGCCAGGGAGTGATCCATCGCGACCTGAAGCCCAGCAACATCATGCTGACGAAAGCGGGTGCGAAGCTGCTCGATTTCGGTCTCGCGAAAGAGCGCAAGAGCCCGATGTCCGCCAACGCGATGACGGCCATGGTGTCAGCTTTAGTCACCCAAACGCAGCCACTCACCGCGCGCGGCACCATCGTGGGAACGTTCCAGTACATGGCGCCCGAGCAGGTGGAAGGCAGCGAGGCGGATGCGCGGTCCGATATCTTTGCGTTTGGCGCCATCCTCTATGAGATGGCGACGGGCAAGCGCGCCTTCGATGGCAAGACGCAAGCCTCGGTGATCGCCGCGATCCTGGCTTCCGAGCCGAAGCCCATCACCACCATCTCGCCCACGGCGCCGGCGGCGCTCGACCACGTCATCCGGACGTGTTTGGCGAAGGATCCGGACGAGCGTTTTCAGTCGGCGCACGACATGCTCCTCCAGCTGCGCTTCATCGCCAACGAGACGGCGAGCTCGGCGAGCGTGCGGGCGGTCGTCGCCGTGCCGCGCAAGCGTATCTGGAAAGATGCGCGCATCGCGTGGGCCGCGGCGGCATTGCTGCTCATTGCTGCTGCCGCGGCGGGGATCGCATGGTGGCGACTGGCCTCCGCGCCGAGACTGGTGACACGCGCGGTGCTGCTGCCGCCGGAGAAATTGCAGCTCGATATCACTGGAGATTTTGCCGGTCCGGCGGTGATCTCTCCCGACGGCGCGCAGGTGGCGTTCGTCGGGCACGCCGATGGCGGCAAGGGGCTCTGGGTGCGTCCGCTGAACGCGCTCACCGCGCACCGTGTGGACGGCGCCGACGGCGCGGCGTGGCCGTTCTGGTCGGCAGACAGCAAGCAGCTTGCTTTCTTTGCGGATGCCAAGCTGAAGCGCATCCCGGTGGGTGGTGGTCCGGTGACGGTGCTTGCTGACGCCAACAATGCGCGCGGCGGCGCGTGGAGTAAAGACAACGTGATCGTCTTCGCGCCTGAGTTCCGCAGCGGCCTGGTGAAGGTGAGCGCGGCCGGCGGCGCGGTGACGCCGGTCAAACCGCTGGACGAGCCCAAGCACACTACCCTGCGTTGGCCCGTCTTCCTTCCCGACGGCAAGCACCTGCTCTATCTCGCCACCAACCACAACGGTGGCGATGCGCAAGCCAACGGCGTCTACTGGATGTCGCTCGATGGGAAAGAAGATCACCTCGTGGTGCCTTCGGATTCGGGCGCGCTCTACGCTGACGGCAAGCTGATCTTCCATGCGGGGACGGCGCTCATGGCGCAGCCCTTCGATCAGGCCAGCGGCAAGCTGACCGGCGATCCCGCCACGCTGCTCGATGGCGTGCAATTCGATTCTGGGACGTGGCGCATGGTGGCCAGCGTTTCCGAGACCGGCACTCTCGTCTACCACCTCGGCGGCTTCGCCGCGATGGGACAAGAGCTGGCATGGTTTGACCGCACCGGCAAAGAAGTCGCCCGCCGGCTGCCGCGCGAGAGCTATCGCGATCCCACCATCTCCCCCGATGGCAAACGTATCGCGGTGAGCCTCGGCGATCCGCTGCGCACCATCTGGATCCTCGACGTGGAGAAAGGCATGCGCTCGCGGTTGACGTTCGATCCGCTCATCCATATCGATCCGGCGTGGACGCCGGATGGAAAATACGTGGCCTACACCAATGGCGCGCCTCCGAACTCCACCGTCCACTGGAAGCGCGCCGATGGCAGCACCCCGGACGAGGCGCTGGTCGAGGAAAAAGGTGCGTCGATCGGCCAGGTGACCTTCTCGCCGGACGGCAAGTACGCGATCTACCTCCGCAACACCGGGCCCACCGGGAACGGCATCTATGCCATTCCGCTTGCCGGCGAGCGCACCCCGTTCGCGGTGGTGAGAGCCGCGTCGCCGCAAACGCTGGTCAGTTATCCGCGCGTCTCCCCCGATGGTCACTGGCTCGCGTACACCTCGAATGAGAGTGGACGCGAGCAGGTCTATGTCACGGCCTTCCCCGGCGGCCAGGGCAAGTGGCAGATATCCGCGGCCGGCGGCGCGGTGCCGTTGTGGCGAAAAGACGGCAAGGAGATGTACTTCTGGGGTCTCGACGGCAACGTGCATGCCGCGCCCGTCTCGACCGTGGGAACACAGTTCAATCCCGGCCAGCCGCAGCCCCTGTTCCGCATCGGCCAGTCGATCACGGTCGGGCGTCCGTTCGATGTTTTTCCCGACGGCCAGCGCTTCCTCATCCCCATCGTTCCGACCGATACTTCCGCGCCCATCCATCTGCTGCTGAACTGGCCGGCGGAACTGGAGAGCAAGAAGTAATATGCCCATCGCGAACGGCAGCAAACTTGGACCGTACGAGATCGTTGCTCCCGCCGGCGCCGGCGGCATGGGCGAGGTCTATCGCGCGAAAGATACCCGGCTCGATCGCACCGTCGCCATCAAAGTGCTGCCGCAACATCTTTCCGCGGACGTGCACCTGCGCGAGCGCTTCGAACGCGAGGCGCGCGCGGTGAGTTCGCTGCAACATCCGCACATCTGCGTGCTGCACGATATCGGGGAACAGGATGGGGTCGGCTTCCTGGTGATGGAATACCTCGAAGGTGAGACGCTCGCTGACCGCCTGCTGAAAGGCCCCCTTCCCGCCGAGCAGGCGCTGCGCTATGCCACCGAGATCGCAGATGCGCTCGATCGCGCGCATCGCGCCGGCATCATCCATCGCGACCTCAAGCCCGCGAACATCATGCTGACCAAGGGGGGAGCGAAGATACTCGACTTCGGTCTCGCCAAAGGACAGACCCAGGCCATGGCCTCGAGTGCGATGACGGCGATGGTGTCAGCCTTAGTCACCCAGACCAAGCCGCTCACCGCGGAAGGGTCCATCGTAGGGACGTTCCAATACATGGCGCCGGAGACGCTCGAAGGCGGCGAAGCCGACGCGCGCTCCGATATCTTCAGCTTCGGCGCGGTGCTCTATGAAATGTTGACCGGCAAGCGCGCCTTCAGCGGCAAGACGCAAGCCAGCGTGATCGCGGCAGTGCTGGCGAGCGAGCCGCCGCCCATCTCGACCTTGCAGCCGATGACGCCGCCGGCGCTCGAGCGCGTGGTGCGTACGTGTCTGGCGAAGGATCCGGACGAGCGCTTCCAGTCCGCCCACGATGTGGTGTTGCAGCTCAAGTGGATCGCCGACGCCGGCTCGCAAGCGGGCGTGCCGGCGCCGGTCGTGGTCAAGCGCAAGCAGCGCGAGCGCATCGCGTGGGCGCTGGCGGGCGTTGCCATGCTCGCGGCCATCTTCTTTGCGGCGATGTATTGGCGCGGCCAGGGCGAGAAACCCCAGATCGTGCGCGCGGTGCTGGCAGATTCATCCGCCCGGCTGATCTCTACCGGAGACAACGCGGGGCCGCCCGTCCTCTCGCCCGACGGCAAGTACATGTTGTATGCCGCGATGGACCCGGCGGGCCGCCCGGTCCTCTTTCTGCGGCCCACCTCGGCGCTGGTGGGCAGCGTGCTGCTGAATAGCGAAGACGCCAAGTTTCCCTTCTGGGCCCCAGATTCGAGATCGTTCGGGTATTTTCAGGCTGGCAAGGTGCGTTTGACGGACATCGCCGGGAATCCACCGGTGGCAGTAGCGGACGCACCCGATGGCCGCGGCGCCTGGTGGGCGCCCGATGGCACGGTGCTCTACACCCCTGACACCCGCGCGGCTATCTTCCGCGTGCCCGCAACCGGCGGTGCGCCCCAGGCGGTCACGCAGCTGGACAAGGGTTACACCACCCATCGCTGGCCGCAGATGCTGCCCGATGGCAAACACTTCATCTATTTTTCCGGCGACCACAACAACGTGCGCAACGAGAACGCCGGCGTCTACTTCGCCTCCCTCGACGGCAAAGAGAAGAAGTTGCTGGTGCGTTCCTTCACCGGGGCGCACTTCGCCAGTGGCTACCTGCTGTTCCTGCGAGAGAGCTCGCTCTTCGCGCAGCGCTTCGATGCGGCCAAGGGCGAGTTGCAGGGCGAGGCCCAGGCGCTGGCACAGAATGTGAACTTTGACATCACCACCTGGCGCGGCGTGTTCAGCGCGTCGGATAGCGGACTGCTGGTGTACCAATCCGGTGGCGGCACGCTGGGGACGAAGATCCAGTGGTTCGACCGCGGCGGCAAGCTGCTGGGAACGGTGGCGGGCGCGGCCTATGTGAGTGATGCGCGGCTCTCGCCCGACGGCAAGCGGATCGCCGCCGGCCTGGGTGAAGCAAACTCCGATATTTGGGTGCTCGACCTGGTGCGCGGCACCCGCAACCGTCTTACTTTCCAGGGTGGACCCAACGCGGGGGCGAGCTGGTCACCCGACGGCAAGCAGGTATTGTTCATGTCCGGACGCAGCGGACATTTGAATCTCTATGTGAAGCCGGCAGACGGCGGCGGCGAGGAGCAGGCGTTGCTGCCGCCCCCGGCCAGCGATCGCATCCTCGGCGAAATGACCCGCGACGGCAAGTACGTGGTCTACTTCGAAGGCTCTGCCGGCGGCGACACCGATATCTGGGCCGTGCCGATGCAAGGCGAGCGCAAGCCCTTTAAAGTGATCGCCAGTCCGGTGTTCGATACCGACCCTACGGTCTCTCCCGACGGCCAGTGGATCGCCTATGCCTCCAATTCCAGCGGCCGCGCGGATATCTATGTGAGCCGCTTCCCCGATGGGACCGGCAAGTGGCAGGTGTCGACGGTGGGCGGCGCCGTGCCGCGCTGGAGTCCAGACGGCAAAGAGCTCTTCTACATCGCGCCGGACCGTACCATGATGCGCGTGGCGGTGGGCACGAACGGCAACAGCTTTGAGCCCGGTCCGGCGACCGCACTCTTCCGCAGCAACGCGGTCTCGAGCCCCACGTATTCCTACGAGCTGGCGCCCGACGGCAAGCGCTTCCTCATCAATGCCATGGACGAGCAAGGCTCACTGCCCCTGGTGGTGGTGGTGAACTGGAAGGCGGAGCTGAAGAAGTAGTAGTCCGCAAAAGCGGAAGCGCCAAGCTATAATCCGCCCCACCCCAACATGCCCATCCCAGCGGGAAGCAAGCTCGGCCCCTATGAGATCCAGTCTGCCGCCGGCGCCGGCGGCATGGGCGAGGTCTATCGCGCCCGCGACACGACGCTCAATCGCGATATCGCGATCAAAGTCCTGCCGGAGTCTTTCGCCAACGATCCCG
>JALYLW010000078.1 GCA_030774055.1 Acidobacteriota bacterium | reverse complement strand
CATCGTGGACTTCTACCTGCGCCTGCGGCCCGCTGCCGACGAACGCCGGCGCATGGTCGTCTCGCGCATCGCCACCGTCTTCTGGGCGCTCGTGCTGTTCGCGCTCGCCATGCTCTCGCGGCGCGGTGGACGCGTCGTCGAGGTCGGACTCTCCATCGCCTCGGTGGCCTACGGCTCGTTGCTTGGCGTCTTCTTGCTCGGCGTGCTCACGCGGCGCGCCAACGAGCGTGGCACCCTCGTTGGCATGGCGTGCGGCTTTGCTACCTCACTCTACGTCTGGCTCGCGACCAAGATCCCGTGGACGTGGTACGTGGTCATCGGGACCGCCGTCACCTTCACCGTCGGGTATATTGCCAGTCTGGCCTTCGGCGAGACTGACGCCGGGGCTACGTTGCAAGACGCGCAGCAAGACACGCAGCAAGCTCCGCCGCAAGGAGACGAGCTTGGCTAAAACGCCGGTATCGGCACCGCCGCGCGGCGAGCTATTGCGCGCGCTCGGCGTGAGCCACGCCACCGCCATCGTGGTCGGCACCATCATCGGCAGCGGCATCTTCCGCGTGCCGGGGACGATGATGCTCGCCGTCGGCTCGGCGAAATACGTCTACCTCGCGTGGCTGGTCGGCGGCATACTCTCGTTCTTCGGCGCGCTCACCTTCGCCGAACTCGGCGCCATGCGGCCGCAATCGGGCGGCGAGTATGTCTACATCCGCGACGCCTATGGCCCCCTCCCCGGCTTCCTGTATTGCTGGAGCTGGTTCGTGGTCGCCAAGCCGGCCTCCATCGCCACCGTCACCACCGGGCTGGCGGACGCGCTCAGCGCGCTGCCCTGGTTCCGCTTCCTCGCCGATCCCATTTTCACCTCTCCGTTCCCCGTGATGTGGTCGCAGCTCGTTGCTATCCTCGCCGCGGTCCTTATCTCCGGACTGAACTACATCGGAGTGAAGCGTGCGGGCACCTTCCAACTCGTATTCACCATCCTGAAGGTCGCGATGCTGGTGGGCATCGCCGTCGTCGGGTTCACCTACTCCGCCGGGACGTGGGCGAACTTCTCGACCACCTCGCCTGCGCGCGGCGGCTTTGCCGGATTCATGGTCGCGCTGGTCGCAGCGCTCTGGGCCTACGACGGATGGAACGACCTCAACATGGTCGGCGAAGAAGTAAAAGACCCCGGCAAGAGCATCCCCATCGCCCTCATCTCCGGCGTCGCCATCGTGGGCGTGCTCTACGTGCTGATGAACGCGGCCATCCAGTACGTGCTGCCCGCAATCGATATCGCGAAGTCGAAATCTCCGGCGGCCTCCATGATGCTGGTCGCGGTGGGCGCCGGCGGCGCAGCCGTGATCACCGCCGGCATCGCGCTCTCCATGCTCGTTACGCTCAACGGCACCATCATGAGCGGCGCGCGCATCCCCTTCGCCGCCGCGCGCGATGGCTACTTCTTCAAGACGCTCGCGCATGTTCATCCGCGCTTCCACACGCCGGGCGCGGCCATCGTGGTGCAGCTCATGTTGTCCGTTGCGCTGCTGCTCACCCCGGCGCGCTTCGTCGCTTTCCTCGGACTGGCCATCTTCGCGGAGTGGCTCTTCTACATGATCTCCACCAGCACCGTCTTCGTCTTCCGCAAGAAAGAGCCGGACGCGCCGCGTCCCTACAAGACCTGGGGATATCCCGTCGTACCAGCGCTGTTCATCGCCGCCGCGGCGGTGCTGCTGGTCTACACCTTTGCGGAGAACTTGCGGGAAGAGCCGGTGCTCACCTGGGTGTCGGTGGCCTTCCTGGCGGCGGGTGTGCCGGCGTTCTACTACTTCGCGGCCAAGAGAAAGGCCGGCGGGTCGCCGGCCTGATAACCCGAGCGCCTGCGTTGGCGGCTACGCCGCCGCCGACCTCGCCTGCTTCACCCGCTCGAATACCCGGACATACTCCTTCGCCGATGCGTCCCAAGAAAAGTCCTTCGCCATGCCGTTACGCATGAGCTGCGGCCAAGTGGCCTGGTCTTTGAACGCCGTCAGCGCCGTCTGGATGGTCTTCAGCAGCGCCTCGCCGGAATACTCCGAGAACTTGAAGCCGGTCCCCTTCTGCGTCTTCGCGTCCCAATTCTCGATGGTGTCGTCGAGCCCGCCGGTTGCGCGTACCACCGGCACGGTGCCGAACTTGAGCGAGTACATCTGGTTGAGGCCGCACGGTTCGTATTTCGACGGCATCAGAAACATGTCGGCCCCGGCCTCGATCTTGTGCGCGATGGTGTTGTCGTACGCCACCTTGATCAGGACCTTTGCGGGGAATTGTGCGTGCATCCGCTTGAACATCTCCTCATACTCCTTGTCGCCGGAGCCGAGGGCGCAGATGATCATCTCTTCGCGCGCGAGACGGTCCATGATCTGTGCGATCAGGTCAAAACCCTTCTGCGCCGCGAAGCGCGAGATGATCCCGATCACCGGCAGCTTGGTGGCGGTGTCAGCAGAGGCGTACTCGGTCAGCAGGTCCTGCTTGCAGATTTTCTTGCCGCCCAGGTCGGCGGCCGAGTATTTGGCCTTGATGAACTTGTCCCCCTCCGGCGACCACTCGTTGTAGTCCACGCCATTGAGGATGCCGGTGACGGTGGCCGCGCGCGCGCGCAGCACGCCCTCGAGGCCAAACCCGTACTCCGAGGTCTGGATCTCCTGCGAGTACTTCTTGCTGACCGTGGTGATGAAGTCGCTGAACACGAGCGCGCCCTTGAGGAAGTTCACCTTGCCGAAGAACTCGAGCTTGTCCATGGTAAGCAGGTCCCAGGGCAAGCCGAGGAGCGGCAGCGTGTCGGGCGGGAACAGGCCCTGGTAGCCCATGTTGTGGATGGTGAAGACCACGGGCACGCCGCGGAACGCAGGGTCATCGCCATACAGGGTGCGCAGCAGCACGGGGACGAGCGCCGACTGCCAATCGTGGCAGTGGAAGACGTCGGGCACGCCGATGATCTTCGAGGCCTCGAGCACTGCCCGCGAGTAAAGCGCGAAGCGCTCCGCGTTGTCGGGATAATCCCCGGCTGAGGTACCGTAGAGTGCGTCACGCTCGAAGAATGGCGGGTAGTCGATAAAGTAGAATCGGACGCCGTGTTGCGAGCCGCCGTCGAGCACCGAACAGAAGCGGTAGCGGTCGTCGAACGGTATGGTCAGGCTGGGGATCAACGTCTTCGGTGCGGCCAGCTTGGTCTGCTTGTACTTTGGCAGGAAGACGGTGACGTCATGGCCGAGCGAGGCGAGCGCCTGCGGCAGCGCGCCGACCACGTCGGCCAGGCCGCCAGTCTTCGAGAATGGGACACACTCGGATGCCGCGAAGGTGATCTTCATCGGAGAAACCTCCACACTGGACCAATGGAATCTGGGCCAACGAATTAATGACCCGAACCAACCGCCTGGGGGAACGCTGAAGTCTACTGCCCGTTCGAACGAGGGTCAATGTCATGGCTGCTGGAAATACGCCGGCTGGAAAAAAGACCGTTGCCAAGCCAAGCTCTAGTCGACCAGGCTCCACTCGACAAAAGCTGGGACAGCATTTCCTCATCGACCGGAGTGCGGCCGAAAGGATCGTCGCCGCGCTCGGGGACGTCTCGAAGAAGCAGGTCGTCGAGATCGGCCCGGGCAAGGGCATCCTCACTGACCTGCTGGTCCAGCGCGCCGCGCACGTTGCCGCCATCGAGCTCGACCGCGTGCTCGGGGCGCAGCTGCGCCTGCGCTACTCCGGCCGCAGCAATCTCGAGATCATCGAAGGCGACGTGCTCGGCATCGACTTCGCGCGCCTCGTCGGACGCGATTCCGGCACCGCCGGTGATACTCGCATCCACCGCGCGCCCAAGGCCCAAGTCATCGGCAACCTGCCTTACTACATCACCTCGCCCATCCTGATGCACCTGTTCGCGCAGCACCAGCACATCGAGCAGATCGTGATCATGGTGCAGCGCGAAGTCGCCGACCGCGTCGCCGCGCAGTCCGGCGGACGCGAGTACGGCCTGCTCTCCGCCGTCACGCAATTGTTTGCGAAGACGGAGAACCTCTTCACCCTGCCGCCTGGTGCCTTCTCACCGCAACCCAAGGTGCACTCCAGCGTGCTCCGGCTGACCATCGCGCCGCAGGTGGAGAAGCTGGGCGTGGATCCGGGCGCGTTCCAGGAGTTCCTCAAGCTGGCGTTCGCGCACAAGCGCAAAACGCTGCTCAACAACCTGAAGCCGCGTTACGGAGAGAAGGGCGACAAGGAGATACGCGCCGCCATCGCCGCCGCCAAGCTGCGTCCTGACGTGCGCGCCGAAGCGGTGGAGTTGGAGAAGATGGCGAAACTCTTCCGTGGACTCACTAAGGAATGAGTGCAAATGCCTGACGCCGAGCCAGTCCGTTCTCCCGCCGTCGCGGGAACCTTCTATCCCGCCGACGCCGCGATACTCCGCCGCGACGTCTCCACCTATTTGAAGAATGGGAATAAGTCGCGCGCGCTCGGCTCGGTCGTCCCGCACGCCGGCTATATGTACTCCGGACACGTTGCCGGCGCTGTCTACGCCCACCTCGAGCTGCCACGGCGTTTCGTCATTCTCTGCCCGAACCACACCGGCGCGGGCGAGCCGCTCGCCATCATGAGCGCCGGCGCGTGGGCCACGCCCCTGGGGACCGCGAAGATCGATAACGAACTGGCCGCAGGACTGAAGGCCGCTTTTCCCTATCTCGAAGAAGACGCGCAGGCGCACCGCACCGAGCATTCGCTCGAGGTGCAGCTTCCGTTCCTGCAAGTGCTCCTTCCCGATTTCAGTTTTGTGCCCATCTGCATCGGCGTCGGCCAGCTCGCCGTGTTGCAGGCACTCGGACAGGCGCTCGCCGCCGTCCTCGCAAAGCAAGACGGCATCATGGTCATCGCTTCCAGCGACATGAACCACTATGAGTCCGACGCCATCACGCGGGTGAAGGACGGCAAAGCCATCGACCGCATCCTCGCCCTCGATCCTGCGGGACTGCACGACACGGTGCGGCGCGAGCGCATCAGCATGTGCGGCTACGGCCCGACCGTCGCCATGCTCACTGCGACGAAGGCGCTGGGCGCGACCCAAGCTGAACTAGTGAAGTACGCGACCTCGGGCGATATCTCCGGCGATCGCGACGCGGTCGTGGGATATGCGGGGATCGTCGTGAGGTAGTGGGCGCCCCAGACAAGCAGATGGGTGCCCCACACCAGCCGGCTCTGCTTGGGTGGAGAGGAATGACGAAAAGAAAAGAGGCGCAGCGTCGCGCTGTGCCTCTTTAGTTCTTGGTTCTTGTCCGCTCTACTTCGGGTCTTTATGCGATGAAGACGAGCCTCGCGCCGGTGCTGCCGACGGACTGCTGCTCCGGCCGCTGGAACCCGAGCTCGGGCTCGCGCTCGAACTGCTGCGCGAGCTCCCTCCGCCTCCCGAACTCCCGCCACGGTAGCTGGAGGTTGGGGGTTGCGAAGGCGCAGACTGCGATGGGCGCGAAGGCGATGACTGCGATGGACCTGCCGGCGCCGACTGCGCCGGACGCGCCGGCATCGTGATCGTCGTCGTGGGCATCGTAGTCGCCGTATTCCCCGCCGGGCTCATAATCACGCCCTCTTCGGAGCGGGAACCGCGCACCGGTCTGGGCGGAGTGATGACTTGCTGCGTTGGCTTCGCCGGGCTCGTGCCGCCGCCGGTGGTCGCACTGCCTCCCGCCCCCGTGCTTCCTGTCGTTGTGGTCACGCTTGGCGTGCTTACGGTTGGCGCCACCGTTGTGGTCGAAGGTTCCGCAGTGTCGGCTGGCTGCCGGCGCATGCGCCCCGGCAGGCCAAGGTCCTGGCCGTGCACGCGGCGCAACGCTTCGACCACGGACTCCGTTCCCGGCGTCTGCGTTCCTGGCGTCTGCGTTCCCGGTGTCCCCAATCCCGGCGTCAGCACCGCCGGCGCCGGTGTGCCGCTACCGCTGCCGTCGGTAACAACGACCACGCGGCGCTTGCCACCGGGCCGCAGCCCATCGCCATCATTCTTGAAGCCCGGGCCGTGCCCGGTGAACGGCCCTTGTCCCACTACCACCACACGTCCGCCACCGCCGCCCGCGCCACCACCACGATGACCACCACCGCCGGTTGGCGGCGCGATCAGATGATAGTTGTGCGGCGGATTGTAGACCGCAGTACACCTGTTCCACCTGCGCCAGGAGTTACCCGGCTGCCACACCCAGCCGTATCCGCCGATGTAGACCCAACGCCCGTAGCGATATGGCATCCATCCCCACGCATATCCCGAGACCCAGGTGTAGCCGTACCCCGGATACCACACCCACGCGCCATCCGAGAACGGATCCCAGCTTGCGGAGTAGCCATAAGGACGCCACACATACCCATAGCCCGCCGCGTTGATGTAGCTACCGTAATAGTTCAGGTCGCTCACGCCGTAGCTGTAGCCGGAGGAATATCCGCGATACGAGCTCGAGGTCGCGACGTAGCGCTCGCGGTATTCATCGCGCTCGCGGTCCCAGGTGTCGTAGGAAAACGGTGTCACATTGCGGGCGAGGAAGTAGCGGCCCGGGTCTTGCGGATCGAGCGTGAGCGTCTCATCTTTCTTGATGCGGACCGCTTGCGCGCTGCCGATAAGCTCGACCTCGCCCTTGGTCACCGCGATCTCGGCGTTGCCGCGGCCGCCGCGGATGCGGAAGCGCGCGGACTTGGCCACCCGCACTTCCTGTCCGTTGACGACGACGCGGAAGTCGTCGTCGGAATCTTTTTTCACGTTGCAGTAAACGGTGCCGTCGCCCACTTCGAGCATGCTCACCTGGTGCTCGCCGCGCAACCCCAGTTCGCGGACGCGCAGCTCGCTCCCCGGCGTGAGCCGCACCGTGCCGCCCGATTCGAACTCGAGTTCCGCGAAACCGTCATCGCCGGTGACCACGCGCGATCCTTCCACGATCGGCATGTTGAGGAACGCGGTATCGAGACCGCCGGAGTCGGGACGGTCCATACGAACGTCGCCCTGGACAAAGCTCAGACGAACGATGCGCGCTTTGGAATAAACGTCGGCATCCACCTGCGCGACGGCGCCGGTAGCCAGCGCAAAGACCAGAGTCCCAAGAGCGAGGGCGTGCCCCAATCTCGGAAGCATATTGATTCTCCTAAGTCGCTGATAGCTGGGTCGCTGCTTGTTTAGATTCCGAATCATAGACCAGAGTTGCTGCTCCATCCTCTTTCTTCCTGGCCCTTCCCTGCCGCAAGGCAGCTCAGCGGCGAGCCCCTGAGGGGGCCGCGGCCGGCTGCGAGGCTGCCTGCACCTGGTCGAGCATCCGGTTCGCGCGCTCGCGCGCCACGTGCATCACCCCCGGGTCACCCGCCACCTGTCGCAGCACTGGAGCGATAGCCTGCAGTTCGCTGAGATAGTTGGCATGCGCCAGTTCTTCCATGCGCTTGAGCGTGGCTTCCAGCCCCAGCCGGTCGAAGCGGCGCTGATAGACCAGGCGGCGGGCGAAATTCTGGGTCAACGCGATGCTTTCACAAAGGTTGGTAAGCTCCTGCATCTGCTTGTTTTCTGACCAATTGAGCACCGCCTCGCCGTGCCGCATGCCGTCGTCATAGCGGAAGGTCTTCCGGCCGGTATCGGCGACCGTGTGCTTGCGAAACTCAAAATCGCCATGGAAGTAGTCGAGCCCCTGGGCCAGCGCGAAGATGCGGTCACGGGTCGCCGGCGAGACGTCGAACTGGCTGCGATAGGGCGGCGGCACGCTCGCACCTTCTTCTGCGTTCGCAGCTTCTGCCTTCGTCCCGGCTTGCTCGCCCCCCGCCGCGTCTTCGGCGGTGTATGTCGCATGGCCCAGCAGATCGATGGTCAGGGAGAAGCGTGCCGGGTCGCGATGGGCGGCTTCGGCGTCGACCGCGTAACTCACCGTCGCCGAAGTTAGATCAGGCGCGGGAGGCGGAGGTGGCGGGGCCGTCCGTCCGCCAGAGAGCTCCCGCTGCGCGAGGGCGGTGGAGGTCGCCAGCAGGAGAAGCATGGCCAGGACGCAGCGAGTCATTCCCAAAAGTATACCCGGCGATGCAAATCCTGCGGGTCGGCCTGCTCCGGCCTCGACGCGGTTGCACCGTCGTTTATCACTCACGGGCGTTGATCACTCGCCGCCGTTTATCACTCGATGACGTGAGTAGCACGCGCGAAGAGCAGGCGCTCGACGCATGCTAGAATCAAGGCTTCCAAGCATGTCCAAGCAGGCACAATCCGGCGTTCCGGCAGCGCCCTCGCGGTCACAGGGCTTGAGCTCGCAGCCTTTGGTTTCGAAGATCGAGGCGCGGAAGGCGCGCGTCGGCGTCATCGGCCTGGGCTACGTCGGCCTCCCGCTGGCGCTGCTCTTCAGTGAGGAAAAGTTCCCCGTCACTGGCTTTGACGTTGACGCTCGCAAGGTCGCGACCCTGGCCGAGGGTGGCTCGTACATCTATCGCATCCCGCCCACCGATATCCAGGCCGCGCGCACCCGCGGGTTTTCCGCCACCAACGATTACGCTCACATCGCGGAGATGGACGCCGTCGTGATCTGCGTCCCCACCCCGCTCAACGATATGCGCGAGCCCGACCTCAGCTACATCACCGCCACCGGGGAAGCCATCGCGTCTCACCTGCGCGCGGGACAGCTTATCGTGCTCGAGAGCACTACCTACCCCGGCACCACGGAAGAGATCCTGGTCCCTATCCTCGAAAAAAATCCTTCCGGCCTGCGCGCCGCGCGCAACGGGGGTACGGATGGGGACACGGGTGGGGGTGCGGATCGAGGTGCGGATAATGGCGTGTTCTATGTGGCCTTCTCGCCCGAGCGCGAGGATCCGGGCAACGACACCGTCGCCCGTCGCGACATCCCGAAAGTAGTCGGCGGGCTCGACGCGCGCGCCAGCGAAGTGGCGGCCGCGCTCTATCGCTCCATCTTCAACACCGTGGTGCCGGTCTCGAGCCCCGCAGCGGCGGAGATGACCAAGCTGCTCGAGAACATCTATCGCTGCGTGAACATCGCGCTGGTCAACGAGCTCAAGCTGCTTTCGCTCCGCATGGGCATCGATATCTGGGAGGTCATCGAAGCGGCCAGGACCAAGCCCTTCGGCTTCCAGGCCTTCTATCCCGGCCCCGGCCTCGGCGGACACTGCATCCCGGTCGACCCTTTCTATCTTTCCTGGAAGGCCAAGCAGTGGGACTTCCACACGCGCTTCATCGAGTTGGCCGGCGAGATCAACACCGCCATGCCCTATCACGTGGTCGCGGCGGTGGCGAAAGCCCTGAACCAGCACAGGAAGGCGGTGAACGGCGCGAAGGTCTTGATCCTCGGCGTCGCCTACAAGCGCGACATCGACGACCTGCGCGAATCGCCGGCACTCGCCATCATCGAGCTGCTGCAGAAGGAAGGCGCCGAGGTCAGCTACAACGACCCCTACTTCCCTTTCGTCGGACGCGGGCGCAAGTACGACCTGCAGATGAAGTGCGTGCCGCTCGACCAGCTCGAGCAATATGATTGCGTCGTCATCGTCACCGACCACAGCGACTATGATTACGCGCGCATCGTGCGCGAGTCGCAACTCGTCGTCGATACGCGCAACGCCACGAAGGGATTGCAGTCAGCAAAAGTCGTCCGTTGTTGAACTTCGTTTAGGCGGGTCGCTTAGCGCAAACCGTAGGGTAGAGACAGCATTCTGCCGTCTCTTTATCTTTTGCGGGCGTGACCGGATGGCGCCTACTGCCAGCGCGGCAGCGCGTCCAGAAAAGTCCGCAGCTCTTTCCCCACAAACTCGGGCTGCTCGAAGGGTGAGAAGTGTCCGGCTCCGGGGACCTTCACCAGCTTGCTGCCGGCGATCCCCTGGTGGATCTGCTCGGCGTCGGCGGGCGGAGTGAGCGTGTCCTCTTCGCCCACCATCACCAGCGTGGGCACAGTGATGGTCTTCAGCGTCGGCACCGAGTCAGGACGCTCCGCCATACCCAGCTGCAGCGCCGTCACGCCGGCGACCGTGCTCTCATTCAGGATCGCCATGGCGGCGCGCACCACGTCGGGACGGTGCTTGCGCGTCGTTTCACCGAGGAGCTTGGGCGCCATGCCGGCAACGAACGCCGCCGGGCCATGCAACTGCACTTCCGTGGTGGATTTCAGCCGGGCCGCGCGTCCTTCCGGCGTGTCTGCGGTGGCGCGGGTATCCGAGAAGACCAGCCCGGCAACGCGAGCGGCGTGGCGCCGCCAGAACTCGAACAGGACATAACCGCCGATGGAGACGCCCACCAAGACTGCCTTGTTCACTCCCGCGGCGGCGCACAGACGGTCGACGTCGGCTGCGTGCTTCGCCATCGTCGCCGGACCCTCGCCTGCGGTCGACTCCCCTGACCCGCGCAAGTCGGGCATGAGCACGCGATAACCCTGCGCGAGCTGCGGCAGCACCGGCTGCCAGAATCTGTGGTTGGCGGGAAACGGATGCAGCAGCACCAGCGGCGGCCCGCTGCCCCGCTCTTCCGCGAAGATGATGGCGTCGCCGCTGGTGACGTTCAGCATTCTTTGGTCTGTCAGTTGGCCGCCTATCGACTAGCCGCCATGTATCAGCCGCCCAGCCGCCTGGCAGCCCGTCAGTTCGAAGTCGCCTGCGGACCCATCCCCGGACCTGCGCTCGAAGACCCATCGCTCGGCACCGCCACGACGACCGTGTCCCCGGTCCGCAACGGCTCTTCCGGCATCACGATCCACAGGATGATGTAGGCGAGCAGCATCGGCGCCGGTGGCACCAGCGTGAACACCACCCAGAGCACGCGCACCAGGGTGACGTCGAGATCGAAGTATTCGGCCAGTCCGGCGCACACGCCCGCGACCTTGCGATCGGTGCGCGAGCGCAGCAATTGCTTGCGCGCCGCGACCGCCCCTACGCGCCGGCCGCAATAGGCGCAGAGGTCGGCGTCATCCTGGATGACCTTGCCACAATAGTTGCAGTACATAAGACGGTTCCCTCCCGGATTGTAATACGCAGGGGCCGCGCCAAAGTTCGTTTTAAATGTTCCCCGTTTTTTCCGCGGTTCGTTCCAACCAAGTTCGTTCCGAAGTTCGCTAGTAATGGAACGGCGTTTTCAGGTAGTTGCGCGCGAGCTGTGCGTTGTCGCTCAGCGCATCGTCGGTGATGGCAGCCTGGTAGTCGCGCGTGGCCCGCTCCCGCTGGTTGGTGACGTCGGCCATCTGCCCGGCATAAAGATGCGCCCGCTGGCGCAGGTCAGAGTCGGCGCGCGGATAGTCGGGAACCTGCTCGTAGACGTCGGCCGCCTCGGCGTACTGCCGTTGTCCCTTGAGCGCTTCGCCCAGCGAGAACAGCGGCACCTCGAGATGCGGGTCGGGATACTTCCCCTTCTTCCCCGCATCGATCACCTGGCGCAGCGAGAGGATGGCCTCGCGGCCCTGTCCGCCGGCATTGAGCACGTTGCCTTCCTCCACGGCGAAGAGGAAATTCCGCGGATGATCCACGATCAGCGAGCGCGCGACCGCCAGCGCCTCGTCGAAGCGCTGCTCGCGCCGCAGGAAGAGGCAGAGGGCAACGCGGGCGTCGGCGCTGGTCTCGCCCTTGGCCGCGGCCGCTTCGTAGAGATATCGCATCCCCTTGCTCTTGCTGCCGCTCAAGCCCACCAGCGAGACGGCCACCTTCACCGCGAAGGGCAGGCTGCCGCCTATGTAGTTGTGCACTCCCACCGCCGTCTTGGCGTCGGCAAAACCAGGGTCGAGCTCGAGCACCCGTTCGTGATCGCGGCGCGCCGCCACCGCGCTGCGCAGCGCCGCGAACCACGCTTTATCCACCAACGCGGCGTAGGTGGCGCGCAGCCCGAGCGCCACGCCGCGGGCGTACAACGCTTCCGTATCGTTGGGGTTCGCGCTCAGCCGCTTTTGCGCGGCCCCCAGCGCAGCCTCCATCACCTCGCGGATCTGCTTCTGTTGGTCTTCGCCGATCTTCACTTGCTTCTTGCCGAGAAAACTGTTGCCGGCGTATTGCGCGGTCTCGAGCGCGCCCGCGCGATACAGCTCGCGGAACAGCAAAGTGTTGAGCACATGGTTCAGCGCGACCGGGTCCTCCGGATGCGCCTGGCGCACCTTCTCGAAATCCGCCAGCGCGCGCTCGTATTCCAGGCTGTAGTAATGCTCGAACCCGGAGCGCGTCAGCGCGTCGTTTGCCAGCGCGATGCGCGGGGCGTTCGTTTCGGAGGGGGCCGCCTTGACCGTACCTCCCCCGCCGTTAATGAGCACGCCAACAAGCAAATACAGTAGAAGGAGTCTCGGAAAACCACGCACGACCGGGGGGCGGTAAGGTCTCATGTCGAGGAAGTATTGGGAGTTTACCCGATACTCGCCAGCCTCCCAAGCAGGTACAACTCCGCTACCCCAGAAAGCGGACCACGCATGCCACTCACCACTCGATCTGTGAAAGAGTCTTACACGGAAGTTGAAGCCGCCGCTGCCTTGGGCATCACCCTCGAGCGCCTCCGGGGGCTGCTCGACCAGAACCTGTTCAACGATGGCATGCCGCGGCCCCATGAGATCACTCTGCGACCCTCGGATCTGGTGCTGCTCAGCTTCTGGAACAAGACGGCGCCCAACTCTAAGGTCGTCCGGATGCCGCGCCGCAGCTAGCCTCCCTTTCCCCTCGAAAGCGTAAATATTTCCTGCCTCGCCGCAGGTCCCGCCTCGAATCTTGCCCGTAAACCATTCAGGGGACGGCCTTAAGCCATCCCGCCGGTTTTGGCTTCCCAGTTGCCCCTACTATTGTTACCATTGGGGAGGCTTGTATGCCAGACGTAGTAGCTCGTAACCTCGCTTCCGACCCGCGCCGCATCGAACGAGAAGCTCGCGAAGACCAGTATTGGAGCGCCTCGGCCTCGCTCGACCGCCGTCCCGCAACCGCCGCGTCAGAGACCGAAATGTGCCCCCGTTGTGGCACCGAGTTCATCATCGGCTCGCGCTTCTGTTATGCCTGCGGCTGCGACCGCGACCTGCCCGGCAAGCTGCGCCGCGGGCGCATGGGCTGGCTCGACTTCAACCGCCTGCACCAGCGGCTGGGGATGGGACCGGCGGCCCTGGTGGCCTTCATCGCCGGCGCCGTTTGCCTGCTCGCCGCCGCGTTGACCGGCGTGATGTACACCGCCACCACCATGATCGACTGGCAAGCCGTGCAGCTCTGGCGCATGCAGTGGCTGTTGGCGGCCGTCGCCGCGTTCGTCGCGGGTATCCTGCTGAAGCGGCCCGCGAAGCCGGAGTAGACGCCGGGGCCGCCGAAATAGCCGCCACACCTCAGGCTTCAGTTCAATAGCAAGGGCCGCCATTGATGGCGGCTCTTTTTTGTGACATCTAGTCCTAAGTCACAGGCTGAAGACCAAAGACTGAAGCCGGCCTTAATGCGTCTTGTCCAGCGCGTCCTGCGCCTGGCGCGGCTGGTCGTCCATCCGGAAGAGGTGGTTCACCGGACCGGCGCCCTTGCCCACGCTCTGTGCGCGCGCGATGGCGTTGGTCACGTAGGCCTTGGCCATCACGACCGCGTCGTCGAGGTCGCGCCCGCCGGCGAGATGGCAGGCCAACGCAGTCGCGAAGGCGCAGCCCGTCCCGTGGGTCGAGGTCGAATTCACCTTCTCCAAGGTGAACTCTTCCACCTTGCCGCCGGCCGTGCTGAGCACGTCCACCGGCTTGTCGAGGTGTCCGCCGGTCACGACCACGTTTTTCGCTCCCAGCTGGTGCAGCGCGGCGGCCGCGGCCTTCATCTGCTCCACGTTGGTCACGGACATGCCCGCGAGCGTGGCGGCTTCGTCGATGTTGGGCGTGATCACGGTCGCGAGCGGCAGCAGTTCTTTGCGCATCTTCTCGATGCCCGCCTTATCGAGCAGCGGAGCGCCTGAGGTCGCGCGGATCGCGGGATCGAGCACCACGTTCGGGATCTTGTGCGCCTTGAGGAACTCGACCACCGCGGCCACGCCGTCGGCGGAGGCCAGCATGCCGATGCGCACGCCGGAGAACGTGAAGTCAGCAGCCAGTTCCTTGAGCGTGTCGCGGATGAGCTTGCCGGCCACCGGCTCCGCCCGGCGCACCCCTTGGGTAGACTGCACCGTCAGCCCGGTAATGCAAGCGACGCCATAACAGCCGTGCGCGGCGATGGTCTTGATGTCAGCCGTGACCCCCGCGCCCGACGATGGGTCGAAGCCTGCGATGGAGAGGATGATCAGTGGCGGCATGGTTTGCGAAGTACGGAATGCGAACTACGGAATGCGAATGTAACGGAAACCGGTGGCGAGTGCTAGTGCTAGCCGCGAGCTTTTTTGCGCCACGCCCTTGAAGCCCACGGTAGAGACGGGGCTTGCCCCGTCTCCCGCCGCAGGCCCTCTTCCGTCCAGCCCCCGGGCAACCCATCCAACCCGACCAGAGGAAAAGCAGCTAACCCTCCTGTCTTGTGGATGAAAGCAGTCCCCCTCCCCTTTTCATTCCGTCCCAAGACCGGACGCTAACTGGTAGTGTGGTAAGCACGCAACACCGCTGAATCTCGCTTCAGGAATAAGACTTGACTTGTTGTGCTTTATTTTCATAGAATTACGTTACTAAGTGGGAGGGGAGGAAACTATAGAAGCGAGGAAAACTTGGATGCGACGAGTACTAGCTAGCCTCCTGGCAACGCTGTTTCTGGTTGCCATCACGGCGGCGGAACCCGTTTCAAGAGGCTTCAGCTCCGCTGTATCCACTCCCAAGCCCTACCAGATCGGCAGAGCTTCCTGGTACGGGAAGCAGTTTCACGGCAGGTCCACTGCCAGCGGCGAACCCTACGACATGTTCCAGTTCACCGCCGCTCACCGGCAACTTCCTCTAGGCACATGGGTTAGGGTCACGAACTTGCGGAACGGCCGTTCCATCACCGTACGCGTGAACGACCGCGGCCCCTACGTCGGGAACCGCATCATCGACCTCTCCTACGGCGCTGCCCAAATGCTCGAATTGCGGGCCCGGGGCACGGAGAAGGTCCGGATCGATATCGTCAACGGCGAGGAAGTAACCTCAGCTATGGCAGGCCGGTAGAAAGCCTGCTAGAGTAGGCCCGATAGCCAAAGAAACGATGGCCGAACACAAGATATCCAGCCAGAAGCCCCCGGCAACGGGGGCTTTTTCATGTCTGCGCCGTCTACGCCAATCAGGTCTGCGCCAATGACGCTTCTCTCCCCCGCCGACCGGCTCATCGTCGCCCTCGACGTTGCCACCGTCTCCGACGCCCAGCGCATCGTCGGGGCAGTCGGAGAGAGCGCCACCACCTACAAGGTCGGCAAGCAGCTCTTCGTGGCCGAAGGGCCCCGCGCCGTCCGCGACCTCCTCAGCTCAGGCCGCAAGGTCTTCCTCGACCTGAAATTCCACGATATCCCTAACACCGTAGCCGGAGCGGTCAAGGCCGCGGCCGACCTCGGTGTGACCATGCTCACGGTCCACGCCGCCGGCGGATCCAAAATGATGGCGGCTGCAGTCGCGGCCGCCGAAGCGGCAGCCGCCAGCGCCCCCAATCCAAAGGCCAAGCCCCTCGTGCTGGCCGTCACCGTCCTGACCAGCATGGGAGAGGAAGACCTCGCCGAGATCGGCGTCAGCGGACGTCCCCTCGACCAGGTCCTGCGTCTCGCCGCCCTCGCCCGCGCCGCTGGATGCGGCGGCGTGGTCGCGTCTCCCGCAGAGGTCGCCGAGTTGCGCCGCGAGCTGGGTGAGGGCTTCGCCATCGTCACCCCCGGCGTCCGCCCGGCGGGCGCCGCCCAGGGCGACCAGGCGCGCGTCGCGACCCCGGCGCAGGCGATCAAGGCGGGCGCGACCTATCTCGTCGTCGGACGCCCTATCACCGAGGCCGCCGACCCGGGCAAGGCCGCGAAGGAGATCCTGGCTGAGATCGCTGGGGCATAGCTCGCACCCATTGGCTCGCACCCCAGCTCGCACCCCAGCTCGCACACCCAAAGTAAAAGGCGCGCCGAGGCGCGCCTTTATCGTTCCCCACAAATTTAGAGCTTCTCGAAGAAATCGCAACCCGAGCACGAGATGTAGATCCCGCCCGGGATGTTCCGCTCCCGGTCCTTCATCCGCTTGACGATGCGGGTCGGCTTGCTGCACTTGGGGCAGTCGGTGGACTTGGTCGTGTCCATCTCTTTCTTGCGGTCGGCAGTCTTCGCGACCTTGGCCATTGCTGTTCTCCTGACACAGTCGTCCCTCACCTGCGAGACGTAAGGATTTTTACGGGAGCAAAACGGGTAGTTGATCACTCGCCGGCTGAATACGATTCTACATGACGTGGCCGGAAGTTGTTACCTTCCACGGCGTGTAACATCTATGCTGTAGCTTCAAGCCATGGTAGAGACGGGGCTTGCCCGTCTCAAGGCAGTGATCAAGCAAACATTCATCCATCCAAGGAGAGCTGCATGAAAAACCGGATACTGGGCGCCTCGTTCGTTCTGACGCTCGTTCTGACCCTCGCCGTACTGGCCTTCGCGGCCGATAACAAATCCGCCGCCAAATCACAGACCATCAACGGCCACCTCGTCGACGTCGCCTGCGCCAGCGAGAACATCGAGAAGCCGAAAGCGGACTTCGGCGCCAAGCACTCCAAGAAGTGCCTGCAGATGGCAGAATGCGAAGAGAGCGGCTACGCCGTGCTCACCGCCGACAACAAGCTCATCAAGTTCGACAAGGCGTCCAACGACTCGGCGAAAAAGTTCATCGCCGCCACCGAGCACGACAAAGACTGGAAGGTCGCCGTCACCGGCAGCTTGAACAAGGACAACACGCTTAAGGTCGACAAGATCGCACTGCAATAATTTTGCGCAACTGCATTCGAAGGCAAGGTCGGGAGGGTGCATGACGTTACGTGACCTCCTCCTCATACTTGCCTTCTATTTTGTTTTCTTCGTCGTTGTGGCCTATCTCACCCGGGCCCGGGCGCGCCGCATCCTCGGAGCCGTCGCCGGCGGAGCCGTCTTCGGACTTGTGGCCATGTTGGCAGTCGCGCTCGGTGAGGCTCGCGGCTGGTGGCACGTGCCGATGGCCGGCTCCTGGCAGTTCCAGTTGCTCTTCTGGCTCAGCCTCGTCGTGTCGTGCGCGCCCGATTACCTGCTGCTCTGGCGAGTGGTCCGCCGTTTCGGAAAACGCGGTCTGGCAGTGTGCCTCTTGGTGATAGTGATCATCGGGCCGCCGCGCGACTACTGGATCGCCGCAACCTTCCCCCGCTGGATGACCTTCGCGCCGGGCATCGCCCCCATCCTCGCCGATGCCGCCGTCTACGCCTTGCTGGTGCTCGTGGGATACGCAGTCATGCGTCTCGTCGCCGGCCCGGATCAAGCGGACGCACTGGCCCGGCAGCCGGCCGTCGCGGCGATGAGCGAACGCTCCCGATAGCGCCGGCGTTGACCCTGCCGCTCCCCGCCTGATAAGTTGTTGAGTTTCCTGAATCTCCCGCCGCGCTGGCAGCAAGCGGCTGATCCGCACTTCTAAGAGAAAATCCATGGCATTCAAGTTCAAGGGAGTGGACTTCATCGAGTTCGATTCCCTGCTCAGTGATGACGAGCGCTTGGTCCGCAACAACACGCGCGACTTCATCGAAGACAACCTCATCCCCATCATCGAGCAGTGCAACCGTGACGGCCGCTTTCCCAAGGAGCTCATCAAACCCTTTGGCGAGATGGGCTTCTACGGCGCCTCGCTCAAGGGATACGGCTGCGCCGGCATGTCCAACGTGGAATACGGCCTGGTCATGCAGGAGCTGGAGCGCGGCGATTCGGGCATCCGCAGCTTCGTGAGCGTGCAGTCCGCGCTCTGCATGTATCCCATCTATGAGTTCGGTTCCGACGAGCAGAAGCAGAAATACCTGCCCGGCATGCAGAAGGGCGAGATCCTCGGCTGTTTCGGCCTGACCGAGCCGCAGTTCGGCTCGAACCCCGGCGGCATGCTGACCAAAGCCAAGAAGGTGGGCAACGAGTACGTGCTCAATGGCGAGAAGATGTGGATCACCTCCGGCTCCATCGCCAACATCGCCATCATCTGGGCCAAGGTCGAAGATGAGGACAACAAGGTCCGCGGCTTCATCGTCGAGACCGACCGCCCCGGCTTCAGCGCTTTCGACGTCCACGGCAAGTGGTCGCTGCGTGCTTCGGTAACGTCGGGCTTGGCCATGCAAGACGTGAAGATCCCCGCATCCAACCTGCTGCCCAAGTCCGGCGGGCTCAAGTCGCCGCTCATGTGTCTGAACCAGGCGCGCTACGGCATCGCGTGGGGCGGCATCGGCGCGGCGATGAGCTGTTACGACACCGCGCTGCAGTATGCCAAGGAGCGCAAGCAGTTCCGCAACCAGCCCATCGCATCTCACCAACTGGTGCAGGAGAAGCTGGCTTGGATGATCAGTGAGATCACCAAGGCGCAGTTGCTGGTGCTGCAGGTCGGACGCCTGAAAGATGCGGGCAAGTCGCAGCACTACCACATCTCGATGGCCAAGCGGAACAACATCTGGATGGCGCTCGAGTGCGCTCGCATGGCGCGTGACATCCTGGGCGCGAATGGCATCGCCGACGACTATCCCATCATGCGCCACATGATGAACCTGGAGTCGGTGAAGACGTATGAAGGCACGCACGACATCCACACGCTGATCATCGGAAGTCAGATAACCGGGATAGACGCTTTTTGAGCCCGAGCAAACCTCATGCCTTTTAGCAAAAGAGATTTCGAGGCCGGGAAGATCATGACCACGGCTGCGGACGTGAAGCGCAAAGACGTGAAGCACAAGAATAAAGACACGAACGGTTTCGCCAAGAACCTCGAGTTCGAACTCGCGCTCGAGTTCGTGCGCGTGGTCGAAGATGCCGCCATCGCGTCCGCTCACACCATGGGACAGGGCGACCGCGAGGGCGCGGACCACGCCGCCACCGAAGCCATGCGCGGCACCATGGATTCGGTGCCCATGCGCGGCACCATCGTCATCGGCGAGGGCGAGCGCGACGAGGCCCCCATGCTCTACATCGGCGAGAAAGTCGGCGCCGGCTGGCGCGAGGGCGCGGCCTTCCCCGAGGTCGATATCGCTGTGGATCCGCTCGAGGGCACCAACCTGTGCGCCACCGGGTCGCCCAATGCCATCACCGTGCTCGCGGCTTCCGAAAAAGACGGCTTACTCCACGCGCCCGACTGCTACATGGAAAAGCTCGTCGTCGGACCCTCCTGCAAAGACGTCGTCAGCCTCGACGCACCCGTGAAAGACAATCTCAAAGCCATAGCGAAGCGATTAGATCGCAGCGTGGAAGACCTGGTCGTGATGGTGCTCGACCGCGACCGCCACAAGAGGCTGATCGACGACATTCGCACCGCCGGCGCGCGCATCAAGCTCATCAGTGACGGCGACCTTTCCGCCGGCATCGCCGCTGCCGTGGTCGGCACCGGCGTCCACGCGGTCATGGGAACGGGCGGCGCGCCCGAGGGCGTGATCACCGCCGCCGCCATGCGCTGCTTGAATGGCGAGATCTTTGCGCGCCTGGTCATCGACACTCCCGAACTCGAAGCCCGCATCGCCAAGATGGGCATCAAGGACAAGAAGAAGATCTACACCTCGAAAGACCTTGCTCCGGGCACGCACATCATCTTCGCCGCCACCGGCGTGACCGAAGGCACGCTGATGAAGGGTGTCCGTTTCTTCGGCGAGGGCACGCGCACCTCTTCCCTGGTCATGACGCTCGATAGCGGCAAGGTGCGCTTCGTCGATTCCATCCACCTGGCCAAGAAGCCGGACGTGAAGGTGCGGTTCTCGTAGGCGAGACGCCCTCGAGCCGCAGCTTGTGTTCTGATTTCAGGGCTGATCATCAAAGGCCTCCCGCGAGGGAGGCCTGATTTTTTGCGCATCTCACTCCGTGACCCGGACTCAGCGCGCCGCTGCCACCTTCGGCAGCGCCGGCGCGGGAGGCCAATCGATGCCGCTCCCCTGCTTGACCGCCACCGTCTCCTCGACGCGCTTGTTGCCATCGTGCACGGCGAACTTGCGCCGTGCGCCGCTCTCCGAGTGGCTCCAGAAGGAAACACCGGCGTAGCCGCCGTCTTTGCGCAGGATGTAATACACCATGTCGATGAAGCGCAGCTTGTTCCAGTCGTTGTTGTAGTTGCGCGCGATGCGGCCGAGCACCTCGAGGCCCGCCTCCTGCGGCGACATCCCTTTCCGCATGTTCTCCACGATGGAATGCGCGCCCGCGACCTTGATGTTCTCTTCTCCCGAGCCGGTCGCGCCGGCGGACCCAACGTCCTGGTCGGTGTAGCAGCCGGCGCCGATGATGGGCGAATCGCCAAGACGTCCGGAAAGTTTCCAAGCCAGTCCTGAGGTCGTGGTCGCGCCCGACATCTCTCCCTTATCGTTCACCACCGAGACGTGGATCGTCCCGGTCGGCGGATGCAGCACTTTGCGGATCGCCTCCATCTGCTCGGCCTCGGGAATGCCCACGCGCGTCGCGACCTCGCGCATCCGCTCGAGCTTCTGTTGCCATACATCGGCGCCCGACGCGCCCGCCGGTGGCACAGCCGCCTGTGGTGCAGTCGCCTGGGGTGCACTCGCCGGATACTTCCACTCCGGCGAAGCCAGTCCCGGCCCCCACCAATCACGGTCGGACATCGTCTCTTTCCACAGCAGCCAGATGCGCCGCGAACGGTCGGTGAGCAGGTTCTCCCGCGGAAACCCTTCGGCCACGGCAAAGCGCTCGGCGCCTTCCGCCACCAGCATCACGTGGCCGGTTCGCTCCATCACCGCCTTCGCGACCAGGCACACGTTCTTGATGTTGCGGACGCCGCCCACCGCGCCTGCACGCCGCGTCGGCCCATGCATGCAGCAGGCATCGAGTTCGACCACGCCGTCTTCGTTGGGTAGCCCGCCGAGCCCGACGGAATCGTCCGTGGGATCGTCCTCCTGCGCCTTGCAGACGAAGAGCGCGGCATCGAGCGTGTCGCCGCCGCGCAGCAGCATCTGGTAAGCGCCGTCGATGGCCTGGTTGCCGGTGGTCTTGCAGATGATCACCGGACGCTTCCCGGTCGCCGCCGGCTGCTTGCCGGCGGGCTTATCAGACGATCCGGGCTGCTGCCCTGCCAGCGCGAGCGAGACGGAGGTCATGGCGGTGGTGGCGAGAAAATCGCGGCGTGAGATGGACATGGCTGTTGTTCCTCCGGTCGTTGGTCTTTGATCTTTAGCCCGTGAGGATCTTTGGACCGACGAAGTGTAAATGAAGAAGGGCCACCGGCAAGGTGGCCCCTGATGGTTTGTTCCGCGGCCGATCACGGCTTGGTAGAGCCGGGGCTTGCCCCGTCTCCGTGTCTCCGTGGCGAATCGGGGTCCTACCCCGCGAGCTTCTGGGCCGTGTTCTGGTCGGCGCGGAAGCGTAACAGCGCCGCGATGTTCCCGGCGCGTTCGAACTCCTCGTCGCCCGCGATGCGGATCAACTGCACGCCGTCACGCAGAGCACGCAGCACCAGCCCATCGGTCACGTCCGTGAGCTCGTGCGTGGGCTTGCCGCAGATGGCGCAATTGCGCACCATGCGCGTGTCGAGATGTCCGCAGTTGCTGCACTCGGCCACGGTGGCGGCAAAGCTATCGCCCAGCAGCAACCGCTGCACCTCGCCGCGCTCGAGCGAATCCAACACGTGCTTGAGGCCGAGCGCTCCGCGGCCGTTCCGGCTCGCCTCGCCGATGACCTCGCGCACCAGCCCCTCCTGCTCGGAGAGCCGCGATTCCTCGAGCCTGCGCTCCGCCTCCTCGCGTACCTGCTCCGCGCTCGCCACCGCCGGGTCCACCACGAACCATCCCAGCAGCCGCTGCTTCAGCGGGGCCGAGAGGTGTGGCTCGATCTCGGAACGATTCTCGTTGTGGCAGCCGATGAGCAGCAGGTCGAACGCGCCGGCCAGCGCCTGCGCCTGCAATTGCTCGGCGACGTGCTTGTAGTGGTGCATGGCTTCGTTGTCCACGTGGCGCTCGCGATGGCCCGCCTCGTAGCCGGCATAACCATCGCTGCGGACACGCCGCGGGATGGCGTCCACAAAGGCGGCGCGCTCGCTGATCTCGCCTTGATACAGATCGAAGCTGCGCGCGCGTTCGCGGTCCACCAGCGCGATGCGGCAGCGGCGCTCGTTGCCCTCCAGCAGTAGCGCGAGCGGCGCCACGTGGAAGCGCGAGTTCACGATGAGCTGCGTCCGCGGCAGCCGCGCCGGCAGATCGAACTCCTGCCAAATGTCCTTCGCGCCGCAGGCGAATACCGCCTTCGCGCGCGCGTGGTTCCCGTGCAGTTGCTCGGCCATCGCAAGGATCCGCTCCAGATCTGCACGGACACCGTCGGCCCGAACCGAGCCGGCGCCGTTGCCGCGCTCGCGCTCCGATGTCCGCAGCGCATCGCGGACCAGGTCCTTCACCAGGATCGCCTCCTCGCGATGCGATTTGTTCTGTGGCCGTTGCGGTTGGAAGTAGAAGCTGATCGCCGCCGCTGGCGCGACCTCCAGTTCTGTCAACGTCCGAAGCTCCTCGCGGGTGATCATTCAGGCCTCCTCGGGCTGGCTGGGAAAGCGGTGGGACTTCAGAGCGTCACGACGTCTGCGCTGGGCGACAGATAAAACCGCGTCAAGCGATCTTCGGATGCAGCAATATCTCGCGCAATGGTGTCGACGCCGGCAGCCCTTTGCGCAAATGTGCGAGCGCTCCCCGCACGTCCGCTTCCACCGCGCTCGCTGGCTTCTCCGCGATGGCCGCGATCTCCCGGATGGTGAAACCCTCGATCGCGCTGAGGATGAACGCTTCGCGCTCTTCCGGCTTCGCCCCCATCAGCTCGGTCTCGATCATCGCGATCATCTCCTCGGAGTAGAAGATCTCTTCCGGCGTGGCCACGCTGCGGTCCGCGATCACCGTTTCTTCCACCATGATCTCGTCGGGCTGGTGGAACTGGAGTTGCGGTTCGTCGGAGGCGCGCACGTTCGGCTTGCGCACCGACTCTTCGAGGTGCACGTTCCCTGTCGACCTGTCCTCGCGTGCCAGCCGCTCGATCGCCCGGATGGCGTGACGATAGAGCCAGCGTTCGAGTGAGACCATCTCCGGCTTTTCGTCCCCATCGCTCAACGCCATGGCGATGGCTTCGTCGAGCACCTCTTCGCGCGCTAGCTCGCCGCGGCGCAGGCGTCCGATATTCTCGCGATAGCGCAGCTCACGCGCGATGAAGCGCTCCAGCCGGTCCAGGTTCGCGTCCACCCAGTGGTTCACGTCGCCGTTCGAGACTCTCGCCGCGTGCACCGCCGCCACCGTCTCCTCGAAAGGCACGCCCGCCACCTGCTTGGCGCCGCGTCGCTTGCGCTGGCTGCGCAGTTGCTCCATGTGCCGCGCCAGCTGCTTCAGCAGCTCGGCAAACGCCGCTTTCACCGCTGCGGTCGGCGGCGCTCCATGTTCCTTGCTGGCGATCTCGCCGGAAGGGATGCGCAGGTCGAGCGCGACGACCGTCCCCTCACGCGCCGAGTTCTGCTCCACCAGCCCATGCAGATGGACCAGCTCGGGACGGAAGACTTGCAGTCTGCGCGCAAGCTTCTGGATCTGGGTTTGGAATTCGTGCTCGACGTCGGGGGTCTTGGCGGTCTTGTAGCTGATGTGCTGGTTCATGGCAGCCTCGGGACGGCGATGGTCAGCCCCTGCTCCGGCCGGCTCACTTCTACATTCCGGGAATTTTACTCCTGCGTATATAGACGCAAGCGGAAATCAAGCAGGTTGGCTCTTTTGTGGGCGTGAAAAAGAAATAAGTTCCTTGCAATCGTTAAACGGCTGTGAGCGGGGCGGCGGCTGGAATGCTTCAAGAACCGCGCGGCTGATTGCTGGATGTCCCACCTCGTCGCGCCCGCGAAAGGTAGGATCGCAAAGGTCCGTGCGCGCTAAACGCCCACGGTCAGAGTGGTCTCGGTGCGCGTCACCGGACGATACAGCGTGTCGCGCTCGAGCGGTTCGCGGCCGGCCTCACGGATCAGACGGGTGAGCTCCTGTCTCGTCATGCCTTGCGGCGTGGTGGCGCCGGCGTCGTGATAGATCTTTTCTTCGATTACCGTGCCGTCGAGATCGTCGGCGCCGAAACGCAGCGCGATCTGCGCGATCTTTGGCGTCAGCATCTGCCAGTACGCCTTGATGTGCGCGAAGTTGTCGAGCACCAGGCGGCCGATAGCGATCTGCTTGATATCGCTCATCCCCGTGGTCTTCCACAAGTGGCGCAGCGGCGTGTTGTCGGGATGGAAGGCCAGTGGGATGAACGTCTGGAACCCGCCCGTCTCATCCTGCAACGCGCGCAGCTTGATCAGGTGGTCGACGCGGTCTTCCTCGTTCTCCACGTGTCCGTAGAGCATGGTGGCGTTCGATCTCAGGCCGATCTGGTGCGCGGTGCGCGCGGTGGAAAGCCATTCGTCACCATCGATCTTGTGGTCGCAGATCACGCGCCGCACGCGGTCGATGAATATCTCCGCGCCGCCGCCGGGCAGCGAATCCACGCCCGCTTCTTTCATCTGCACCAGCGTCTCGCGGATGCTCAGCTTCGCCCGCTTCGCCAGGTAAGCCACCTCGACCATGGTGAAGGCTTTCAGGTGCACCTGCGGAAAGCGCTCCTTCAGTCCGCGGATGAGATCGAGAAAGTATTGGAAGGGCAGGTCCGGATGCAGCCCGCCCACGATGTGGAACTCCGTCACCGCCTCGCTGTATCCGGAAGCTGCCGTCTCCCACGCCTCTTCGAGCGCCATGGTGTAGCTGCCCTCGGAGCCTTGCTTGCGTCCGAAGGCGCAGAGCCGGCACGCCGCCACGCAGACGTTGGTGGGATTGAGGTGCCGGTTCACATTGAAGTATGTGGTGTTGCCGTGCATCCGCTCGCGCACCTGGTTTCCCAGCCAGCCGATGGCCAGGATGTCCCCCGAACGATAGAGCGCCAGCGCGTCTTCCGCCGTCAGCCGCTCGCGCGCGAGCACCTTCTCGGCAATCGGCCGCAACCGTGCGTCGTCCGTCTGGAAGACGTGCGTCTTCGATGTGTCAGCGTGGGACATCACTTGTCCATCATAACCTACGTCTATCAGAGGCGGCCCGCAGCGGTTTTGAACGCTCAAGCCCGTCCCGGAACACGAACGCCGGAGCGCGCGGCCCCGGCGTCTCGGCATCACGTCCGCTTAGAGCCGCGCGACGTTGGCCGCCTGCAATCCCTTGGGCCCTTCGGTAACGTCGAACTCGACCGCGTCGCCCTCGTTGAGCGAGCGGTAGCCGTCACCCTGTATGGCGGAGAAGTGGACGAACACGTCGCCTCCCTGCTCGCGCTGGATGAATCCAAAACCCTTGGTCGCGTTGAACCACTTCACCGTTCCACGTTCTCGCATCGCGTCTGACTCTCCTTTAAGCGCGCCCAAGCAGCCAAAAAAACGAATCCCCGCGGGCTGGGCCCACAGGGACGGCGGTCACGATTCCGGCTCGTGCTTCACTTGCGCTCGCTCGGCGGGATTATAGGACGGATTGCACCGCCCGCGCAGCAGTTTTCTCAGCGCCGCAACAATAGGTCGGCGGCCACGAATACGAAGAACACGATGGACACTACTCCATTTGTCGTGAAAAAAGCCGCGTTCAGCTTGCTGAGGTCGTGGGCGGAAACAAGCGAATGCTCGTAGGCAAGCAGCGCCGCGACCAGCGCGATCCCCACCGCGGCGATCGTCCCCAGGTGGAAGAGCAGCGCGAGCGCGACCAGCAGTGCAATCATTGCCAGGTGCAGTCCGCGCGCGATCCAGAGCGCGTTCCGGATGCCGAAGAAGCGCGGCACGGAATGTAGTCCGTTGCGGCAGTCGAAATCGTAGTCCTGGCAGGAGTACAGGATGTCGAACCCGCCCACCCAAAAGGTGACCGCCGCCGTGAGCACCAGGATGCGTGGGTCGAGCGCGCCGCGGATCGCGATCCACGCCGCCGCCGGCGCGATGCCCAGCGCCAGGCCCAGCACCATGTGCGACCAGCGCGTGAAACGCTTGCTGTAGGAGTAGAGCAACACGATGGCCAGCGCCGCCGGCGAAAGATAAAGCGCGAGCCGGCTGAGTTGTGCGGCAGCGAGGATCAGCGCCGCGGCGGCGACGATGACGAAAAACGCGACGAAGCGCTTGCTCAACTGACCCGCCGGCAACGCGCGCGTAGCCGTCCGCGGATTGGCAGCATCGATCTCCGCGTCAGCCAGGCGATTGAAGGCCATCGCCGCCGAGCGGGCAGCGACCATGGCGACCACGATCCACGCCAGCTGCGCCGGCCGCGGCCAGCCGCCCGCGGCCAGCATCGCCGCCGTCAGCGCGAAGGGCAGCGCGAAGACGGAGTGCTCCCACTTGATCATCTCGAGCGTCGTCTTCAGGTCGCGCAACATGGCTAAGTCCGATTGTACCGCCCGCAAAAAAGAGGCACAGCATTGCTGCTGTGCCTGGGGTTGAAACCAACCGAAAGCCCGCCGTGCTTACTTCGGCTGCTGATTGGCGACCATCAAGTTGTTCTTCACGCTGAAGGCGCCGGAGACCCCATTCGCCCGGATCCCGGCAACGTTCTTATCCATCTCGTTGAGCACCATGCCGTCGAGCGTCACATGCCCGTTCTCCACGATGATGCGGATCGGCCGCTGCGGATCCATCGCGTACTTCGACAGCACCGGATCTCCGTATAGCGCGCGCGCTACACGGATGCGCAACTGGTCATCCATGATGGAAGCCGGCGCGATCTCGATGTTGTCGATCACGTCCTTCACTCCCGGCGTGTTCTCCACCAGCGCTACGGCGGATGCGGCGTCGGTGTCGGTGCGCGCGTTGCCGCTGATCGTCACCACGCCGTTCTTCACGTCGATGTTGAAGTTGTTGAACGTGTTTCCGGCCGTCACGTTGCGGTTCACGCCCATGATCAGGCCCTGGTCCACGCGGTCATAACGCAGCTTGTCGGCGATGGTCTGGAATAGCTGTTCGTCGGATGCCGAACCTGCATCCACCACGATCTGGTTCACCACCGCGCGTACGCCGTCGGTGTGCTCGGCCTTGTGCTCCGCCCTCTGCTTGTCGGCATAGGTCTTGACCGTGCCGGTGAGCGTGACCACGCCGTCGGCCACCGTGGCGTGTACGTTGCTCCACTGCTTCTTCTTGCCTAATTCCTGCTGCACCTTCTGCTGTAGCGGACCGTCGCTGGTGTTGCCGCTCTTAGCCGCCGCTGGGATCGCCAGCAGCAGCAACGCCAGCAGCGCCGGCGCCAGCACTCGTCTTACTGTCGTCAACATCGCTGCTCTCCTTGCTCGGTGATTGCTTTAACCGAATGGTTAATAGGTAAGATGCTGAAGCGACCGGCTTGGATGCGAAGTCTCGCGGCCGGTAAACGGGCAGCCTAACACAAGCCCGCTCGGACGCGCCGCATCGCGCTGCTAGCGCTTGCGCTGTCGCAGTTTGATGTCGAAGCCGACAACGCCGTTCTGGTCGCGCACTGCCACGATCGAGACGTTGCGGTTCACGTTGTACTCGATCTGGATGACCTGCTGGGCCGACTGCGTGAGGTTCGAGATGTAGGTCAGCGTGACCTTATCGCTCACCTGTTGCTCGATGGTCACGCGCGCCAGCGGGTTCGATTCCGGTCCGCCCGCCTGCGGATCGATCTTGATCCTCGAGAGGCCGAACAGCTTCTGCGCGCGGCTGCTGATGGTCGCGTTGATCGCCTGGCCCAGCAGCGCGTTCGACGCCACCTCGGTAAGGTTTTGCTGCGCTCCGGGTTGCAGCATGCCTTCTTCCTGGGTGCGGCCCAGCGCCAGCAGCGCGATCACGTCGCCGGTAGGCAGCGGCGGATCCGAACGGTACGTGGTGCTCAGCTTGTCGAGTGTGCCGTGGAATCCGATGGTGATGTCGTAGTCGCGCACCCGCGCGCTTGCCTCCACGTTGAGCACCGGCTCGATGTGCACCGGATTGGTGAGCGTGATGTCGCCGCGCTCGAGGTGGTACTTCGTCCCATTGAAGAACACGTCACCCTCGATCACGTTGACCTTGCCGAGCACGATGGGACGCACCGCCGTGCCGCGTAACCGCAGGTCCACGTTGCCGGAGAGCTTGGCCAGCGAGGTCTCCACCTGCAGCTCGGGCGTGGACATGATGTGCACGTCGAAGTGCAGATTGTTGAGCGCCGAATCCGGCCGCGGCATGGCGGGCGGCTGCTTGCTGCGCGCCAGGTAGAGCGCAAAATCGAAGCGCGGATTCAGCCCGAAGCGCGTGATGGTCACGTCGCCGGAAAGCAGCGAGTTGGCCGTCGTCCCGACAAACCGCAGGTCGGCATTCGCCAACGCGCTGATGCCCGGCGGATAACGCAACCGGATGTCGCCACTGGCCGCCGTCAGGTTGAAGTAGATCCCGTTGGCGTAGCTGATGAAGCCGCCGAGCTCCAATAGACCGCCACCACTTTTCGCGGTGAGCTTCTCCACCTCCAAACGGTTTTCGGTGAACACGAGTGAGCCGTTGATGTCGCTCAATCCGTTGGGCAAGTCGATGAACGAGATGCCCGCCTGCTTGATCTCGACGCGCCCCTGCAGCGCCGGTCTCTGCCACGTGCCGCCGATAGCGAGCTCCATCGTGGTCTCGCCGTAGCCCAGCAGGTCAGCGTTGAGCGTCTGCACCAGCTTCAGGTTCACGTGCCCGGCGGCGCGCAGGTTCAACTCCTTCGCGCCCGCAAGTCCGATGGTGCCGTTAGCGGTCAGGTCGGTCTGCTCGCCCACCAGCCGTAACTGATCGATGCGCAACACCTGGTCCGCCATGGCGAAGCGGATGGGCCCATCGCTCGCGATCTTCACCTTCTCGATCTCGGCGGCGAATTGGTCGATCGTTCCGGTCACGTTGAGCAGCCGAGGCTGCTTCAGCGGACCGTGCAGCTCCACCGTACCCGCCGTCTGCGAGTGCCCGGTCACGCGGCCCTGCAGATAGGCGCGCAACAGCGCGTCGATGTCGAAGCGCGCAAAGTGCAGGGTCAACTGCGCCGGGAAATCGCCGCGCAGCCGGACGTCGCCGTCCACCGACAGCTCCGCCGTTTCGAAGCGCGAGCGCGCCGTCAGGTGCATGTCGGCGCCGCGCGTGGTTGCTTTCGCTTCCACGTCGCCGGCCGGCTCGCCATTCATCACCAGGCCGCGGATATTCAACGTCCCATTGATGATCGGCGCGTCCACTGTGCCCGAGCCTTGCACGGTGAAGTCGGCTTTGCCTTCCGTCGTCAGGCGCGAGGACTGCAACTGTTGGAAGTTGGCCACATCGAAACTCGTGCCTCGCAGATCGAAGCGGAAGCTCTTTGCGCCCAGGTCATACGCCGCACTGCCGGTGATGCGCGCGCCGTTGTGCGCCAGCACCATGTTCTGCAACTGCGCTTCCCTGCCCGCCATGCGCACCTCGGAGCGCAACGATTTGAATGCCTCGCCATAGATCGAGCCATTCTCCAGCCGCAGGCTGCCCGTGCCGCGCATGTCGTTCTGCGTTCCCGCCACCTGGATGTCGCCCGCCAGCGTCCCGGTCACGGGATAGTCATACCCGGCGAGTGTCTCGAGGGCGTGCACGTCGGCGTTGCGGATGTGAAGCGTCGTGTCGAACCGGGACTTCTCGGTGAGACTTCCCTTGAACAGTTGCGCGCTGCCGTCGATATTGACCTTGGCTGCCCCACGCGTCAGCACTCCGCGGTGTATCGCGACGAGCGCGGGAGAATATTCCACGTCGGCGGTGAACAGGTCCCAATGCACACGTGTGCTGCGCGGACTTTGCGGGGGATTATTGCCGGCGCTGCCGGCCGCGACCGTCTGCGCTCTCTCTCGCATCGAAGCCTCTTTCGCCGTCGGCGCGCGTTGGGATGCAGAGAGCGGCGCGGAAAGCGGCGCGGCGAGCGGCGCGCCTGGCGCCCGAGCCCCGGCTTGCACCGCGGCCGGCGGAACCACACTCTGCGGCAGCTCGATCGTCGTATCGAAGTCAGCGAGCTCGAGATGGCCGGCCAGGCTCGGCGCGGCCAGCTTCCCGAAGACGCGGCCGTTGAATCGCGCGCGCCCTTTCACCTCCACCGGCAACTGGCTGCCCTGGCGCATCGCCGTCAACGCCGGCTGGAACTCGCTGAGGTCGGTGGTGGTCAGCGCCACATTCAAGCGCGCCGTCTCCGATCCCAAAGCTCCGGCCGCGTTTAGGCGCGTGCCGCGTGTGGCCAGCTGCAGGTCGGCCACCTGCAGTGTCTGCGAGGCCGCCAGGTACGCAACGTGCACCCGCGCGGTAAGCGGCAGCTGATGCGGCGCCGGATTCGCCGGCGGCGCCACTTCCAGCGCGACCGCCGTCTCCGCATTCCGGAAAGTGCCCATCCACCGGACATCCACCGTGCCCGAGGCGTTCCCCACCAGTTGCAGTTTGTGCAGGGGAAGCTTTGCGCTGGAGAACGCTTGCGACAACATCGCCACGCTCATGCCCTTCAGCTTCAGGTTCGCGCTGCCGCGTTGCGGCTGGCCGGCCGTGGCTTTCGTTTTTTCGCCCGTCTTCTCGGCCGCGCGCGACCAGTGAAAGACGTCGGCCTCGCCGGAAAACCTCCCCCCGAAGATCGTGCCGTTGAGGTTGCCGATGGCGATGCGGTCACGCTGGGCGGAAAAATCCCCCGCCGCCGTCAGACCGGGGACATTCAATCCATCCTCCACCCACACCACGTTCTGCAGCGCGATGCGTCCGGCGGTGGAAATATCAGCCACCGTGTAGGTGCCCTGCCCGTTGGCGACCAGCTTGCCGCCACGCATCTCCGGCCGGCGCGCCACGTGCCCCATCTCCGCGAGGTCGATGGTCACGTTGTAGCTCAGGTCGATGCGCGGATCGTTGAAGTTCGTCATCCGCCCGCTCGCCTCGATCTGCGAACGTGCCGACGCCCAGTGCAGCCCTTTCAACTCCGCCTGGTCGGGCGCCAGCGAGAACTCCGCATCGGCGTTCGAACGCAGCGGCAGGAAGTTGGTGTAGGTGGCGTCCATCTGTCCGATATGGATGGAGCCGTCGTAGCGCTTCTCGAGCAGCGCGTAGCTCAATCCGGCGGAGACCTGGTTGCCGGAGAAATCGAAGGGGATGCGCTGGTCGTTGAACAACAGCATGCCTTCGGTGATCTCGGCGTGGTCGATGGCGAGCTCGAATAGACGGGCGACCGCGCTCTTGTTGCTCTCCACCTTGACCTTGGGCACGGGCTGATTCGTGCTGCCGTCGGGGAAAACGATGATGTGGATCACCGGTTTCTCGAAAGTGATCGCGCGCAATCCGATCTCGCGTCCGAAGAACGAAAGGATCTTGGCGCGGGCGTAGAGCCGGTCCACGTGCGCGTAGGGGATCTCGTTCGGCCCTTCCAGGCCGTGCAGCGTCACGTCGGTCGCCTCCACCTCGAGCTTGGAGAGATTCCAGCGAAAGTGTTTCATCTCCACCCGCGCTCCGGTCACGCGCTCGAGTTCCGCGATCAGCTTGCCGCGCACGCGGTCCTGGAAGCCGGAGCTGGTGAGATAAAGGCCGGCGGCGATCACGATGGCGAGCAGCGAGGACCCGATGAGCGCCCGTCGCAGCACGCTGCGACGCTGAACCGGCTTTACGGACTCAGTCATCGTGCCTCGCTTCCTTCACCGCCGGCTCATCCATCCGGCGGATGCGCACCTGCGCCCGCAGATTCTTCAAGTACGCGGCCAACAGGTCGTCGATGCCCTGCTGCACCAGTATCTCTTCGATCCCGGCGCTCGTCTGCGCCAGCGGCGGTGGCTGCCCGCCGCGGGCCTGCACCTGCGGGATAAAGGTGTTCTTGTAGTAGGCCTCGACCGTCCGGCGGTCGACGCGGATCGACGGACGGAAGCGCGCCTCGATGTAGCGCAGGATGTCGAGTTGCTCCGCCACGTGCTCGCGCACATCTTCCTCCGTAAGTCCGTAGCGCGCCAGCTCGGCGTTCCAGCCCGCGTCATCGCCGCCGGGAAGCAGTTGCCGCCGCACCTCGCTCACCTTGCCCGCCACCTCATCCGCGGATACCGGTTGATACGTGCTGCCGGCGATCTGCTGCCGCAGCAGCTCCTGATCGATCAGGCGGTCGAGCGTGCGTTCGCGCTCCGCCGCCGTCACCGATCGCAGGTCTTTGCCCTCGAGCATCGCCTCGTAGCGCACGCTTTGCTCCCACTGGCTGGCCAGGATCAGGCCCTTGTCCACCACCACCACGATGCGCTCCATGGTCTCGGCGCCGCACGCGCTGGCGCACAGCGCCGCGAAGGCAAGCAGCACGGCGAGTTGGCGGCGGCGCATCCTCATGCTCAGAAGGTCTGCCCGATGGAGAAGAAGAAATTGAAATGCGCGAGCGTGTCCGAACGCCCCTCCCTGCGGATGGGGAACGTGGGCGGATTCAGGTTGTAGCCCAAGTCGAAGCGCACCGGACCGATCGGCGTCTTGTAGCGGACGCCCGCACCCACCGCGTGCGACATGTAGTTGAAATCGCAACTCGTGGTCAGCGTGAGCAGCTCGCACTGGCTGCGGTTCGGTTGCTTGGAGCGAAATAGTCCCGGCCACATGTCGCCCGCCGTATCGAACACGTTCCCCATATCGTGGAAGATCACCGCGCTGAGATTGTTCTCCACGAACGGCAGCGGGATGGTCGGCGTCCGCAGCTCGAAGTTGTTCACGAACATCGCCGCCCCGCCCAGCGGGAACCCGGTCTCCGCATCGCGCGGCCCCGCCTGGTTGATGGCAAACCCGCGCAGCGAGTTTCCGCCGCCGCCGAAGAAACGCTCCGGCAAGGGGATGAAATCGGTGGAGCTGAAGGGCCTCATCATCCCCACCTTGGTCGAGCGCGCGAATACCCAATTCTTGCGGAACGGATAGTAGGTGCTGTTCTGGATGAGGAAGCGGCTGAAGCTCGCCTCCGAACCCAGGAACTTGCCGGCCACCCCCACATCCGCCGTGGTGTAGGTCCCTTTGTGGCTGTCGAGCGCGTCATCGCGCTTGTCGCGGATGTAAGTGAAGCTGGGAATGCCGATGCGTACCGGCCGGGAGAACAGCGGGATCAGCCCCGGATCGATCACCAGCGTCCTGGGATCTACTTTTACCCTGCGATAGGTCAGCCGATACAACAACGTCGTGATCTTGCTGACCTTCTGCTCGATCTGCGCCGAGCCCTCCAGGCGCTGCGCGGTGAAGGTGCGGACGTCGCGCGTGTCGTCGTAGAACACGGTGAAGATGAGCTTGAGGTTTTCGTTGCCCAGGAAGCGCGGCGCCTCGTAGCTGAATAGGCCGCGTTGCTGCAGGCGGCCCACCCGCGACTTGAAGATGAGCGTGTGGTTGCGCCCCAGGAAGTTGATGCGCGTAGCGTCGAATGATACGCGCGGGCTCACCCCCGTGCGCCCCTGCACCGTGTTCGTCGCTCCCGGATCGGAGCCGGTGGCGATCTCGAGGCCCACGCCGTAGTTGAACGTCCAGCGCTTGGCTTCCGTCAGTTGCAACAGCACGTTCTTCTCGTGCGCTCCGCCTTCCGGATTCTGCACCGCCAGGTCCACCTGGTTGAAGATGCCCAGGTCGTACAGCCGCCGCTGCGTCGCCAGCATGTCGGCCTGGCTGAGCGGAGCTCCGTCGTGCACTTCGAGTTCCCGGTCCACCACGTAAGGCTTGGTGAAGTTCAATCCGGTGATGATCACGTGGTCCACGAATACCGGCTCGCCCTCGCGAATGGTGTAGGTCACGTCCATCCGGCTGGCGTCGCCGGGCACCGGCACCGGCGTGGCATCGAAACCCACGTCGGGAAAGCCATGATTGAAGTAGTGATTCACAATCGACTCGCGGTCGGTCGCAAGATTGAAGTCGGAGTAGGGCTGTCCCTCGGTGGTCGAGAGCAGGTCGCGCAGCTGGCTCTCCGGCACCGAGTTGTTGCCCACGATCTTCAGCGAGTGGACCAGCGTCTGCCGGCCTTCGACAACGTGGATCGCCACTCGCATCCTGCCCGTATCGCCCTGATAGTCGTCTTGCACTTCGGCGCTGACTTTCACCTCCTCGAAACCGTTGGCTTTGTACAGGTCGGTGATCGATTCGAGGTCGCGCGAAAGCATGGACTGGCTGAAGCGGCCATGCGAGAGCAGCCATCCCTTCGGTTGCAGCAGCATGCGCTCCCGGATCAGCTCCTCGGAAAAATACTTGTTGCCCTCGATCACCAGGTCCGAGAGACTGTGGCGCGGGCCCTTGTCGATGGTGTACTCCACCTGCCGCAGGTCCGGCCCGCCGGGCGCCTGCTTGAAGTTCACGTCTACGTCGAAGTAGCCCTTGGTCTGGAAGTAGTCGCGGAGGTTGCGCCGGCCCTCGTTCAGCAGGTCGTCGTCCACCGCATTCTCTTCATAGATGGGAACGTACTTCTTCAGCCTCCCTTTGCTGATGCTCGCGCCTTTTACCTGCAGATCGATCGTGGGCCCCTGGTGCACTTTCAAGGTGTAGTCCACCGTATTGTTGTCCGCTCGATTCTCGGTCTTCGCCAGCACGACCTCAGCTTCGAGGCGATCCTTCTTGTTGTACTTCTTGCGCAGCCGCTCCATCGCCCGCTGCGCCTTGCCGGAAGTGACTTCGTCGCCGCTGTAGAGCTGCGAGATCGAGATCAGTTCCGCCGGGGTGTAGCCCGGATCGCCCTCGAACACCACCTGGCCGACGCGCGCGCGCTCACCTCCCACGATGTGGAAGAGCAGGTCCACTTGCTGGATGGCCCCGTGGCGTTCCTCGTCCACGGTGACGGACGCGCGATAGAAGCCCTGGCTCCGCAACACCTTCTGGATGCCTTCGATCGCGACCGTCAGCTTCTGCGGCTCGAACAGCTCGCCCAGATTGAGTTTGGTGGCGTTGACCAGTTGGCTTTCCGCGGGCCCGTGCCGCGGGATGCCGTCGACCGTGATGCGTCCCACGAAAAAGTTTTCATCCGCCACGAACACCAGGTCCACCTGGCCCTGTGTGGCCGGCTCGACGTCGGCGCGGATGTTGGCGAAGCGACCGGTGGCGAAAAGATTCTGGATGCTCTTGCGTACTTTCATGGCGTCCAGGATCTCGCCCGGCTGCTGCACGATGCCTTCGCGCAGCCGGATGTCCGCATCGATGCTCGCGCCTTCTAGGCGCACCTCGCGTACGCGCTGCCCGGCAAAGCGCGCGGCGTCCGTTGGTTGTCTTTTCAACGGCGCAGCCGCAGGCGGGGCTGCGACTGGGGCTGGTGGCGCGGCTGCCGGCGGCGCCGCAGCCGGTGGCGCTGCCAGAGGAGGCGGCGCTTGCGGTACCGTCGTCTCCTGAGCGAAGCCCTGCGCCCCCAGCGACGCCGCCGCCAGCACCTGCACCAGCATCAATCCGCGAAATGTCCGGGGGAAGTTCAGCAGCGCCAAAACCGGCCTTTTCCTCGGCGGGACTGCCGCTCCCGCATGCTGGCTAGTTCGATGAAAATCCACTCCCTTGCCGTTGCTACGGAACAACGCAACCGACGGAACCG
>JALYLW010000077.1 GCA_030774055.1 Acidobacteriota bacterium | reverse complement strand
GATAACTGCTGCGCGGTTTTCGCAAAGAAAGCGGCGACTTCGTCGCCGCTGAAGCCGGCGTCCTCAGCCGGCTCGGTCTTTGTCCCCACCGCGGCCTCCTGCATATCTTCCGCGGCGGCGAGCACTTCTTGGGCGCAGTAGGCGAGCGAGTTCACCTTGCGCGTCTTCGTCGGGCGCGCGTCATAGCGGTCGAAAGCTTCGTCGATGCCGCGCGCGACCGCCGCCAGCGGGATACCAGCTTCCTTCCACGTCTCGATCAACGCCCAGTCCAGCGTCGAGAGCAAGAGCGCCGTCCCGCGACGCCGCTGGAAGTGTTCTTCGATCTCGGTGAAGTAGTTGAAGTAGTTTTCCACGGCAGACTCGAAGACAGAAGACGCTTAGCTCTTGCGCGCAGTGGCACCGGTCGAAGCTTTCTCCGTGCGCTTTGTCTGATTGCGTTCCCAGATGATGCGCAAGCCGTCGAGCGTGAGGTTCTCGTCCACGCTGGTGATGAAGCGCGAGCCTTCCGCGATCAGTTGTGCCTGGCCGCCGGTGGCGACGACCTTCGCGTCCTTGCCCAGTTCGGCGAGCAGGCGCTCGAGGATGCCGTCGACCAGCCCGAGGTATCCGTAATACAGCCCCGTCTGGATGCTCGCCACGGTGTTGGTCCCGATCACGCGCTCGGGTTTGCGGATGTCGACCCGTGGCAATCGAGCGGTGCGATCGAACAGCGCGTCCGCCGAGATGCTGATACCCGGCGCGATCACGCCGCCCATGTACTCACCCTTGCGCGAGATTGCGTCGAAGGTCGTCGCGGTGCCGAAATCCACCACCACGCACGGTCCGCCAAGCTTTTCGAAGGCCGCCACGCCGTTCACGATGCGGTCGGCGCCCACCTCTGCCGGATTGTCGTAGTGCACCGGCATGCCCGTCTTCACGCCCGGCTCGATGAACAGCGGCTTGCTGTGGAAGTAGCGCTCGCACACCTCGCGCAGCGTGGAATCGATGGGCGGCACCACCGACGAGATCACGATGCCGCGCACCGCCTTCACCTCGATCTCGCTCAGCGCGAACAGGTTGCGGAAGAGCACGCCGTATTCGTCCACCGTCTGCGTCTTGTTGGTGGCCACGCGCCAGTGCGCGACCAGGCGGTCGTGCACGCTGGCGTTGCTGTTGCTCTCGCCCTCGTCCGCGGCGTAGAGCCCGAGCACCGTGTTCGTGTTGCCCACGTCGAGCACGAATAACATAACGGTTCAGATCTCCCGGACGCCGCCCGACAGCACCGTGCGCACCGCGTCGCCCGTCTTCACCTTCAGGAATCCGCGCGCATCCAGGCCGTCGGTCACGCCCTCATATTCGGCATCGACGTCGCCCGCACCCCGGCCATCACTCAGCACGCGCACGCGCTTGCCGCGCGCGTAGGAAGACCGCTGTTCGAAGTCTGCGATCACCTTCGCTGGGCCGGCTTCGAGGAGGCTGCGATACGCGGCGTCGAGCGATTTTAGCAGAGCGGCGGCTAGCTCCAGGCGCGACCACTCGCGTCCGCCGGCCAGGCGCAGCGAGGTGGCAGTACCGGCCAGCTCGCCCGCGAACTTCACCTGGTTCACATTGATGCCGACTCCGATGACCGCGTAGCGCACGCGCGTGGCTTCGGCATTCATCTCGGTCAGGATGCCGCAGAACTTTTTCCCGTCGAGTAACACATCGTTGGGCCAGCGCAGATCGGGCTTCATGCCGGTAGCCGCGGCGATCGCCGTCGCGACTGCCAGTCCGGCCGCGAGCGAGAGGGGCAGCGCCTCCGCCGGCGAGACTTGCGGACGCAGCAACGCGGAACAATAGATGCCCACCGATTTTTCCGACTCCCACGTGTGCCCGCCGCGGCCGCGCCCCGCCGTCTGCTCCTCGGCGATGAAGACGGCGCCTTCGGGCTCGCCCGAAGCGCCCGCCTGCATCCCCAGCGCGTTGGTGGAGCCGGCGCGAAAGTAATGATGGATCTTTCCCGCGCCCCCGAAGATCGTTCCCCGCACCAGCGGCACGAGGAACTCGGCGAGCAGCAGGTCGGGCATCTGCTTCAGTTGATAGCCGGTGCGCGGATGTCCCGCGATGGCCACGCCCAACTCGCGCAAGTGTTCGACCGAGCGCCAGACCGCCGAGCGGCTGATGCCGATCTCTTCGGCGAGTTTCGTCCCACTCACCACCACCGTGGCATGGTCGGCGAGCACACGCACCACCGGACCAAGATGGTCGCTCGCCCCAGCGAGGATGTCGGCAGCATCGGCGCGGGCGCGCAATCGGGCGCGGCGGGATTTGGCTAACCTGGCGATGCTGGGATTATCCGCGACCCGCGCGCTTAGAGGAAGGATTTCTGCTGCTCTCGTGCGAAGGAAAGAGCGCGGGCGCTAGTTGCTGCCGGAAGCCGACTGGACCTTCACCGGCGCGACGAACGTGCGCGTGGCCGGCTCTGCCTTTTCTCCGTCGCGGGTATAGCGCACTCTCGCGTCGCCGATCCGCATCTCGACTTCATCGGCGAGCGCGATCTCGCCCAGCAGGCAGCGCTGGCACAGGCACTCATAGGCGATGACCTCGCCATCGTTGCGCTTGGCGGTCACCGGCACCACATGCCGTACGTGCGAGCGGCACATCGCACACCTTCCACCTCCCACCATGCGGTATTTCAGCTCCGCAAAACCGAACAGCAGCTTGTGGTCGGCGCACGAGGCCTCCATCGCCGCTTCAGCGAGCGCTTCCAGGTAGTCCTGCAGCACCTGCGGATGATGTAGGTTCGTGGGAATACACGGCTCCCATCTGTCGCTTTAGAGTGTGTGTCGCCGCAATCCTCGGGGCCTTGTTGTATGGGGGGGTGAAGTCCCACATTCAAACACAGCCACGCCGGGGCGGCAAGAAAATATGTCGATCCGGGTCGCGGGCACGGCACGCCGTCTTCCGGGATCGGAAGGCCAGCATCCGCCGCTATTTAGCCCTTTATTTACCGCCTCGGGCGCGCATGGGCACGGCCGCGGCCTTGGCCGGACCCGAGCTGGAAGGCGGCTTGCGCATGCCTTCCAGCAGCTCCTTCAAGACTGTCGCGTTATTGCGCTCGGTGGCGCGCGAGGCGTAGACCAGCGTGATCCGCTTTTTCTTGCGCGCGATATCGTACAGACGCTCGAGCGCGGCGTTTGCCGCCGGAGCGTTCAGTTCGTGGAGGTAGCGCTTCCGAAAGACGTTCCAGCTCATCGTGTTGCTGTGGAACCACTGGCGCAGCTCGTCCGAGGGCGCAAGGTCGCGCAGCCACTCATCGATCGCGGCCTTGTCTTTCGCCACGCCGCGCGGCCACAGCCGGTCCACCAGCACGCGGACGCCGTCCGCGACGGAAGGCTTCTCGTACGCACGCTTGAGCTGTATCGGCATCCAGTTTCCCGGTTTCGCTGGGTGCGAAAGATGCGAAAGGTGCGAAACCTACTCGCGCGAGACATAATAATCCTTTGCCCTTACTCATGAAGCCCCCACGCATGAAAATCGTCCGGCGCGTGCTCGCCGCCGCCATGCTCGTGCCGGTCTTCTGTTTCGCGCCGCTGGGCTGCAACCGCGCCCCGTCTGCCCGCGCGCAGATGTCCGACGCCGAACTCGGACTCACCGCCACCCAGGCCAGCGGCCGCCGCCTCTACCACCAGCACTGCCTCGTCTGCCACGAGGCCTACTCCCCGAGCGACCGCAACGGACCCTCGCTCGCCGGCCTCTACCGGAAGAAGTTCATGGTCAGCGGACAACCGGTCGACGACGAACGCGTGCGCGACCTCATCGTTCTCGGCCGATCGAAGATGCCCGCCTTCGGCGGACAGTTGAGCGACGACCAGCTCGCCGCCCTCCTCGCTTACATGAAGACGCTGTGAGAAATGACAATGGACAATGGACAATTGAAAAACCTGGAGGGGGCCGGAATTGTCCTTTGTCCATTGTGATTTGTCCTTCCTGGCCAAAGGCTTTAGCATCTCTACAAGGGCATGGCCACCTCCGTCGAACTCGTCCAGATCGACCTCGCTCCGCGGCCTCGCGAGCGCAAGCCGGAATGGCTGCGCGCGCGCGCCCCCATGGGCGAGAACTACCACCAGCTCAAGAAGCTGGCGCGCGCGCTCGACCTGCACACCGTCTGCGAGAGCGCGCAGTGTCCCAACATCGGCGAGTGCTGGAACCACAAGACGGCCACCTTCATGCTGCTCGGCAACCTGTGCACGCGCCGTTGCGGATTCTGCGCCGTCCCCAAGGGCGCTCCCCAAGCCATCGACTGGGACGAGCCGCGCCGCGTCGCCGAAGCCGTCGCGCGCCTCGGACTGAAGCATGCTGTGATCACCAGCGTGAATCGCGACGACGATAACCTTGGCGGCGCGCAGATCTTCGCCGCAACTATCCGCGAGGTCCGTCGCCAGGCCCCCGGATGCCGCGTCGAGGTCCTCATCCCCGACTTCCAGGGACACGACGACTGCCTGGCCACCGTGCTCGACGCTCGCCCCGAAGTCCTGAACCACAACACCGAGACCGTCCCGCGGCTCTATCGTGCCGTCCGCTCGGGCGCGCGCTATGAACGCACGCTCAAGCTGCTCGGCAACGTGAAAAAAATGTCGCCCTCCGCACACCATGGCATACTTTCGAAATCCGGCGTGATGGTCGGCCTGGGCGAGAGCACGGCGGAGTTGCTCGACGTCTTTCGCGACCTCGCCCGCGAGCAGGTCGACATCCTCACCATCGGCCAGTATTTGCGGCCCTCGAAAGACCACCTGCCCATCGCGCGCCTCTACCACCCCGACGAGTTCGCCTACATGAAAGACGAAGCGCTGAAGCTGGGCTTCCGTCACGTCGAGTCCGGACCGCTCGTCCGCTCCAGCTACCACGCCCACGAACAAGCCGGCGTCGCCGCGCAGTAAGTTCAGCCCACAACAACAAGGGCCGCCTTGCGGCGGCCCTTCCTAACCACAGCTAAGAACTACCAGACGCTGCACGCGTTCTTCCGCACCATCGGGTCGCCGGCTTTGCAGCCGTAGGCCTTGGCGAAGTCGGGTGAGTTCGAGGCCACGCCGTTCGTCCGGAAGCGGCCCGGCGAGTGCGGATCGGAAAGCGCCATCGTCCGCGCGCGCTCCGGACGCACGCTCTCGCACCACACCTGCCCGAATCCGATCCAGAAACGCTGCTCCGCGGTGAAGCCGTCTTTCTCCGCGGGCTCCTTGCCGTCCGGATAGCTTGACCGCAGCGCCATGATGGCGAGGTGCGAACCGCCGTTATCGGCCGCGTTCTCCCCCAGCGTCAGGCGCCCATTCAACTTCACCCCTTCGAGAGGCGAGTACTCCGCGTACTGGTCGGCGATGCACGAGGTGCGCTTCTCGAACTCGGCTTTATCCGCCGGCGACCACCAGTTCTGCAGGTTGCCATTACCATCGAAGCGCGCCCCCGAGTCGTCGAAGCCGTGGGTGAGTTCGTGTCCGATGACCACGCCGATCGCTCCGTAGTTCACCGCGTCGTCCACCGAGTTATCGAAGAACGGCGGTTGCAAGATCCCGGCGGGGAAGTTGATGTTGTTCTCGGGCGGGTTGTAGTAGGCGTTCACCGTCGGCGGCGTCATGCCCCACTCCGTCTTGTCCACCGGACCGCCGATCTTCTTGAGCTCGCGGTTGCTCTCGAACGCATTCGAGCGCAGCGAATTACCGAGCCGGTCCCCGCGCACGATCTTCAGCTTCGAATAATCGCGCCACTTGTCGGGATACCCGATCTTGTTCGCGACCGCGTGCAGTTTTGCCAGGGCCTTCTGCTTGGTCTCGTCCGTCATCCAGTCGATCGTCTTGATGTCGGTCTCCATCGCGCGCTCGATGTCGCCCACCATCTTCAAGGTGCGTTCCTTGGCGTTGCCGCCGAACGCGACCTCCACGTAGTACTTGCCCAGCGCCTCGCCCAGGTCGCCGTCGGTCGAACGCATGCACCGGTTCCACAGTGGCAGGTTCTGCTTCGCGCCGCCCAGCACCTTGCCGTAGAAATTGAAGTTCTCGTCCACGAACCCGGCCGGAAGCGCCTCCGCCTGGCCATGGATGAAGTGCCATTTCAGATAGGTCTTCCACTGCTCCACCGGCACGCTCTTGATGGTGGCGTCGAGAGCGGTGAAGAATCCCGGATTCCCTACGTTCAACTCGATGATCTTTGGCGCGCCCACCTCGACGAAATACTTGTCCCACGCGAACGATGGCGTCATCGCTTCCAGGTCGGAGATCTTCGTCCAGTGGTCGAGCTTGGTGGTGTCGCGACGCTCGGTCGGCGTCATCGACGCGTTCGCCAGCTTCATCTCGATGTCCATCACCTGCTGCGCCTGCGTCTTGGCTTGCGCCTCGGGTGTGCCCGCGAGCTTCAGCATGTTGGCGATGTGCGCCACGTACTGCTCGCGGATCTTCACCGACTTCTCGTCCGTCTTGGTATAGAAATCCTTGTTGCCGAGCGCCATGCCGCCCTGATCGGCCCAGCTCGCCGTCATCGCCGCGTTGTGCAGCATGGGCGCGGGACCCCAGCGGAACATTCCGCCGATGCCTTGCCGGTGCAGCGTGGCTACCACCGGCGCCAGGTCGGCGTTGGTCTTCATTGCGTCGATCTGTTTCAGGTACGGCTGCGCCGGGGTCAGGCCTTTGGCGTTGGTCGCGGAGTCATCCATGCAGCTCGCGTAGTAGTCGCCGATCTTCTGCTCGTTCGGGTCGGTGTATTTCTTCTTGGCCGCCGCTTTTTCCAGGATCTGCCGCGACACCCCGCGGTTGTACTCGCGCAGCATCTCGAAGCGTCCCCAGCGCGTCTGGTCGGGCGGAATGGGATTCTTCGCGATGAAGCCGCCGCACGCGAACTGGTAGAAGTCCTGGCAAGGCTGCGCGCTCTTGTCCAGCGCGTCCACGTCAAAGCTCTTCATCCGCTGCGGCGCGGCCGTGGGCGACGATGGCGGCATGGTGGTTTGCGTCTGCGCCGCGGCCAGCATGGCGCACGCCAGGACGAGAAGGACGATCCGCAGGTATCGCATAGGTCTCCTTAGGAGAAGGACAGGGTCGTATGGAACCCACAAGTATATACAGACGGCCGAAGGGCCGGAATGGCACAAGGCATTTCGCGCGGATCGCGAAAGCTAGCCGCCCCTAGAACACCCGGAAGTGGATGGTCAGGTACTTCTTCGGATTCTCGCGGATCGCCTTCACCAGGTTCCGCGTCTCCACCAGCATCTGGTCGGCGTTGGTGTAGAGCGAGGGATCGCGCAACAGCTTGCCCGCCGAGCCTTCACCCGCTTCCATGCGGTTGATCATGTCGTTCACCTTGGCCATGGTGTTGTTCACGCGGTTGGCGAAGGCCTGGTCTTTGGCCAGCAATCCGATGGTGCCCTTGCCCGCGTTCACGTCATCCATCAGCCGGTTGGCCTTGGCGGTCGTCTCGTTCAAGTTCCGGTAGAGTTCCTCGTCTTTCAGGAACTTACCGGCCGAACCCTTGCCTTGGTTGATGTCGTCGATGATCTTGTCGACCTTGGTGAGCGACGCATTCAGCCGGTTGTACATCTCGTCGTTGCGTAGCAGCTTGCCGATCGAGCCTTTGCCCGAGCTGATGTCGTTCACCATCTTCTGTATCTCGGCGAGCGTGAGGTTCATGCGGTCGAAGAGCGCGGGATCTTTCAGGAACTTGCCCGCCGAGCCCTGTCCGCTCTCCACGTAAGCCACGATGCGATCGACGCGCTGCAACAGGGCCTGCATGTTCTGCAGCGTCGTCTGGCCGGCCTTCACCATGTCCTGGATGTCGGGCTTCTGCTCCGATTGCAACACGTCGCCGTCGGCGACCTCGGGGCCTTTCGCGGTCCGCGAGTTGATGTCCACGAACGTCTCGCCCAGCACGCCCGCGGTCGCCATGGTGACCAGCGAGTCCTTGTGCAGGTTCTTGATGTAACGCGTGTTCACCTTCATCAGCACTTCCACCGGCGCCAGCTGATGGGCCGCGTCGCTGACCACGCGGATGCCGGTCACGTTGCCGATGTCCACACCCTCGAGCCGCACCGGCGCGCCCTCACGCAGTCCGCTGGCATTGTCGAAGTAAGCGCGCAGCATGATCTTCTTGGTGAAGATGCCGCCCGTAGAATTCATCAGGAAGACGAGGATGCCCAGGATGACGAGCGAGACGATGACCGTGACCCCCACTCGTAACTGTGACCACCGTAACTGCTGCTGGCTAGGCACTGTGTCCCCCTCCGAAAGCGGCGCCCGACGTTGTCACGACGGCGCGCCGCGCACTGCTGTCACTGCGACATCTGGGATACGGAGCGACGCATGATAGCAGAGGCAGCCACTAGCTACTAGCCTCTAGCTTCTAGCGCATCTCGTTGCCACCGCTGCGTCAATGCCAGCGCCGCCAGGTACGCCACCGCGCCCGCGGCGAGCGTGGCGCCCAATCCAAAGTTGATGGCGATCACCATTGCCAGCACACTCCCGAACACGGAAGACGCCGCATTCACTGCCCACGCCCATTCCGTAGCGGCTGAATCCTCACTGGCGAACGCAATGACCTGAAGACCCGTCGGAAACGGCATGCCCATGGCAAATCCAAGCGGCACGAGCAGCAACGCCGTCAGCGCCAGCTTCACCCCGAAGGCGAGTCCGACGAGCGACGTCAGGACCGGCGGCAGCACGAAGAGATACAGCACGATGACCGCCGCGATCGCCGCGAGCGCCCAGCGCACCCGCCGCGGGTCGTCTTCTCCCTCCGTTGTGCCTGCTCCGCCCATCCATCGTCTTGCGACGATCGATCCCGCGCCGCTGGCCAGCAGCATCAGGAAGACCACCACCGTCAGCGCGTATGTCGGATGTCCGAGGAAAAGCACAAACCGCTGGATGAACGCGATCTCCACCAAGATGTATCCCAGTCCCACCGCGACGAAGTACCACAGCCCGCGCGTCCCATGCAGCCGCGCCGGCTGGTAAAGCGCCAGCGGCAAGATGAGGAAGGCGCCCACCGCCACCGCCGACACGCCCAGCAGAAGGAAGAGAACGACCGACCCCATGTTGATGCGCCAGTCCATCCCTCGGCCCGTCCCGGCAAACATCCCCTTCAGAACGTCGCTCGTCTTGATGGTGAAAAAGAAGAAGGGCGCGTTGTCGGTCACGGGCGTGATGTTGTAGGGATAACGTTTGATGCGGTTCTCGCGAACACCCCATTCCGAACCGTCGAACTGATAGGTAGCGTCCGAAGCCGCTATCAAGGAGGCAAAAGCCCGCGAGTCTGTCGGCATATCGCCGACGCCAGGCTGCCGGTCCCCCGGCAGATACAGCGCCTTCAGCTTCGGAGTGGATTCGAGAAACGCCCGCAGCGCCGCTACCTCCGCGTCAGTGAACGGACTGCGGTTGGCCAGCACCAGCACCGGCCGCCCGTCCTCATTCAGCGCGCCGTCCGAGATCACGATGAAGTGTCCCGCGGGCGAGCTCACCCCCAGCTGCCGCAGCGCCTCGATCGCCTGGCTTACCACTCGCAGCGCTTCTCGCGGCTGCTTGAACTCCCAGCGCGTGATGGCGATGAACCCATCGCCCTTCAAATGCTGGAAATATTCCTTGAACGCCTCGACGGTGTAGAGGTTGTTCTCGCTCAGCGAATACGCCCCCGCGGCCGTGGACGCCCACGTATCCACCAGCGTCATCTGGATCACGTCGTAGCGCGCGGTCGAGTGCCGTATCCACGAGCGTCCATCGGCCACGTGCAGATGCACTTCGCGCAGTTCGTAAAGATGGTGCGAATATTCCGCATACTTCCCGCGCATGATGTCGTTGGCGATCAGCGGATTGATCTCGATGGCGGTCACGTTCGGGCTGCCATTCGCGACCGCGCGCAGTACATCCACGCCGCCGCCCGGCCCGATGATGGCGTAGTCGCCCTGCGGACGAAGCACGTTCGCCACCGCCGGCGCACTCGCCATCAGGTTCTGCCGGTAGACCGGGTCCCAATCGTGCGCATCGGTGTTCATGATGGCCGACTGCGCGTCCGCGTCGATCACGATGGTCTTGCCATCACCTTGCTGGTCGACCTCCACGCGCGAGATCGCATTCCATTTCGCCCACAGCACCCACGGCCGGTCGCGCCGTATCCCCTTCGCGTAGACAATATCGATGAGTTTTCCGCCGCCGTTCGTTCCCACGCTGTTCACGCCCAGAAGGATCAGCAGCGCCACCACCGCAACCTGCGCTGCGCGCTTCAGCCGGCCTTTTCTGTCTGCCCAGATCAGCGCCGCCGCGGCCATCGCCGCCGCCGCCACCACGATGGTGTTCGGTCCGCCCACCCAGTTCAGCAATGGGACGACTGCCACGCACGCCGCTGCGCCACCAATAAGATCGGCGCCGTAGAGCAACCCGATCGTCCGCGCCTCGCGCGCGAACACCACCGAGAACAGCAGTCCGGTGAAGAAGAATGGGATCGCCGCCACCAGGTAGATCACCGTCAGCTTGAGGAAGTTCCCCTTGCTCAGCTCGAGCGAGACGGGAAGGCGCAGCACGATCTCGAGCACCACCAGCACCGCCACCGCGTTCATGAGACACAGACCCGCGGCCAGCGGACCGGTGCGCCAGCGGCCTAATCGCTCTCGCTGCACATAGGCAAACACGCCGCCGGCACCCAGCCCGAGCAGCGCGATCGAGATGGCTAGAAAAGCGAAGTGGTAGAACAGCACGACGGAGAACAGCCGCGTCAGCGCCAGTTCCAGCAGCAGGCTCGCCAGCGACACGACGAACAATCCCCAGATCAGCTGCTTGCGCGTCGGTCGCTTCGGCGTCAGCAGCTCCGCGTCCGAGAGGATTGCTTCATTGGTGGATTGGTTCATTGGTTCATTGCCTCAGTTCCCTTGTCCTGCTGTCAAATGAACAAATGAATCAATGAACGAATGAATCAATCTTCGAGTATCACTTGCGCCATCGCCGTCTGCTCGGTGTGGGTGAGCGAAAGCGACGCGCGCTTCGCTCCCAGGCGTTCGGCGTGCTGCTTCACCTTGCCGGAGAAGTGGACCGTCGGCCTTCCGCCCGGCTCGCGCCCGACCTCGATCTCTTTCCACGCCACGCCCTGCCGCCATCCCGTGCCAATGGCCTTCATCGCCGCCTCTTTCGCCGCAAAGCGCGCCGCGTAGCGCTCCACCCTGTTCTTCTTCGACTCGCAGTAACGGATCTCGGCGGCGGTGAAGATGCGATGCAAGAAGCGCTCGCCGTGCCGCTCGATGGCGGCCGCGATGCGTGGGACTTCGGTGATGTCTATGCCGGTGCCGACGATCATTGGAGAAACGCTTTTGGCTATTGGCCCTTGGCCATTAGCGAACAGAGTCCGGTCGAAGTCACTCTCAGACTCGGCCTATTCTGAAATCTGAAATCTGCAATCAAGAACCACGCAGCATCTTCTTGCCCTCGGCCAGCAGCTCCTTCTGCTCGTCGCTCAGCTCGGGATAGCGCAGCCGCAGCCCCTTCAGCGTCGCAACCACCACGCCCGCGATGACCATGCGCGTGTACCACTTGTGATCGGCGGGCACGAAGTACCACGGCGCCCACTCCGTGCTGGTGTGGTTGAACATCGCTTCGTACGCCTGGCGGTACTTGTTCCAGTGCCTGCGCTCCTTGATGTCGCCAAAAGAGAACTTCCAGTTCTTCTCTTTCCGCTCGATGCGCTCGAGTAGCCGCCGGCGCTGTTCTGCCTTCGAGAGATTGAGCGCGAACTTCAGTATCACCGTGCCGTTGCGCGCGAGCCGCCGTTCGAACTCGTTGATCTCCTGGTAGCGCAGCTTCCACTCGCGCTTCCGCGCCTGGCTTATGCCTTCGCGCGCCAGCACCTCGGGATGCACTCGCGCGATCAACACCTCTTCATAGTGCGAGCGGTTGAAGATGCCGATCATCCCGCGCTCCGGCAGCGCTTTCGTGCAGCGCCACAGGTAGTCGTGCAGCAATTCTTCCTCGCTCGGCGCCTTGAAGCTGGTCACTCGCACGCCCTGCGGATTCACTCCCGACATCACGTGCTTGATCACGCCATCCTTGCCGGCAGTGTCCATCGCTTGTAGCAGGATGAGCACCGCGTGGGCCCGGCTCGCGTACAGCACGTTCTGCAGCTCGGCCATCTCGCCGATGTCTTTGGCCAGCTTGGCCTGCGCCTCTTCCTTCCCCTTGTAGCCCCAAGTCGCACCGGGGTCGTAGTCTTCGATGCGGACCTGCTTGTCGCTCGGGATGCGGAAACGCGTGTAGTCCATGGGGGCAACAGTCATGGGCCGAAGTTAAGACGGCCGAAGTCGGCCGAGTATAGCCGACATAGCCGACTGCGTTCAGCCCTTCGGCTTCCGGTAGGGATGCTCGAAGCTCAAGTAGAGCAGCACGCCACGCTCGCCCGAGCTCGGTCCCACGCCCACCGGCACGGCCACGCCGGGGACGATCTGCAGCCCGCTCGAAAAATTCCACGCCCAGCGCACGCCCGGGCTGATGAGCCACGCCTTCCGCCAGTCCGTCTTGCCCGGTCCTACCACCTGCCCGGTGCTTTGGTAGACGTGCTCAAGCATCAGGTTGAAGCGCGGACGCGCCAGGAAGATCACGCTGTTTGCCAGCGTGTATCCGTAGCTGTGCGCCTCGTGGCCCAGCGTGTTCTTCGCGTTTGGCAGGATGGTTGCCCCGGCGTTCCAGTGCGTGACAAAACGCCGGCTCACCACCACGCTGAGCGGCAGCATGAACTGCACGCCGGTCGCGCCCATGCCGTGCCCGCGCCGCCAGTCTCCCGTCGGCAGCACCAGCGAGACGCGCGGCGAGAACGCCACCTTCGTCTCTCCGCTGCCCACCAACTGGTAGCGATAATTCAGCAGCACGTCGCCCACGGCCGTCCCGGAAACATCGTCATCGTGGACGATGGGGATGGTGTAGCTGAGCTGGCTCTTCGGCGCCGGATCGAACGGCCATTCCTGCGTGAAGGTGTAGACCCAGTCGCCGTCCGGCCAGTTCCGCTGCCAGCTCTGGATGTGCTGCACCACGCCGAACTCCTGGTTGTAGGCCTCTTCGATCAGGAAGCTGTTGTCCTGAATGCCGCCCTCGTCGAGCGCGCACTTCTTGTTGTCTTTGGCGCACTGCGCCGCGGCGAGCGTGGTGAGCAAGGCGACGGCGATGAAGAGGACTGCGAGGAACGCCTTCATCCGCACAGGCTCGCCATCGCCGCCGCGATGGCCGGCTCCTGCTCCGGGAAAACCGTTCGCAGATCGAACAGCACGCGGCCCTCGTCCACGCGAACGACCATCGGCGGTTCGTTCGCGCGCAGCTTCGCCGCCAGCTCGTCCGCCGAAAGGCCCGCGCACGTCACCGCCAGCACGAAGGTCTTGAGAGTCGACCCCGGCGCGGCACCCCCGCCGATCACCGACTCGCCGGCAACGATCTCCGTCTTCAATCGGGCCAGCCGCTCCAATCTGCTCTGCAATCCTTCCGCGCGTTTCCGCACCTCATCGGCCGGCATACGCATCATGCGCCACGCAGGGATGGCATCGTGGTTCTGGCGGATGTGATCCAGCAGCGTGGCTTCGAGCGCGGCGTAGGCCAGCTTGTCCACGCGCAGCGCGCGGAACATCGGATTTGCCCGGCAGCGCGCGATCGACTCCGGCTTGCCACTCAGCAATCCTGCTTGCGGTCCGCCTAGCAGCTTGTCGCCGGAGTACGTCACCACGTCCACCCCGGCGCGCAGCGAATCCATCACGCCGGGCTCCTCCGCGATCCCGACCGACGCGAGGTCGAACAGCGCGCCCGAGCCCAGGTCTTCGAGCACGGGAATGTTCCTGCGCTTGCCCAGCGCGACCAGCTCATCGAGCGATGGCCGCTCGGTGAATCCCACTATCTGGAAGTTCGAGCGATGCACTCGGAGCAGCAGCTTCGTCTTCGCGGTGATCGCCTGTTCGTAATCGGAGACGCGCGTGCGGTTCGTAGTCCCCACCTCACGCATCACCACACTGGACTTGGCCATTATCTCCGGAATCCGAAAAGCCCCGCCGATCTCGACCAGCTCGCCCCTCGATACCACCACCTCGCCACCCTCGGCCAGCGAATTCAGCGCCAGCATCACCGCGGCGGCGTTGTTGTTGACCACGATCGTCGCGACCTCCCCGCCATCTGCGAGTAGCCCGGCGAACAGCCGCGCGAACAGGCGCTGCGTATGGACATCGCGCTTGCCGCGCTCGCCCGTCTTTAAATCAAACTCCAGGTTGGAGTATCCCGCGGCGGCCTCGCGGATGCGATCGAGAGCCTTTTCGCTAAGTGGGGCTCTCCCGAGGTTTGTATGTAAGATCACGCCCGTCGCATTGATCACGCCGCGCAGCGAGTGCCGCATCGCCTGGCGTAGCTCGCGGGAAATCGCGTCCGCGACGCCTCCGAGCGCCAGCTCGAGCCCCTTCTCGTCCAGACGCCCCGCCGTGATCTCGCCGCGCATGCGGTCTAGAACTGCCCGCGCCGCTTCCGTCGTGGCTGTCTGACCTTCGCGTGCCGCCAGCGCCGCGACTTCGGGCGAACGCAGCAGCTCGTCCACTGCCGGCAGGCGGCGGAACAGGGCGGACTTATCGGCCGTTGGCATCCGGATAGTTTACGCAAAATCGCGACCGGAGGGCGCAGGGGACGCAGAGGAGGCAACAACGTTTTTACCCGGCGGGGCTTAGCCCACCTCCACCAGCCCATAGCGCCGCTGCCAGTGCGCGCGCAGGTGTTCCATCACCACGCGCGCCTCTTCGCGGCTCACGTCCGGGGACGCGCCGCCCACCAGCGCCGCCGCTTCCATCTTCGCCGCTTCGAGCAGTTGCCGGTCGCGCACCAGGTTCGCCACGCGGAACGCCGGCATGCCCGCCTGCTTGGTCCCGAAGAACTCGCCCGGCCCGCGCTGCTCGAGGTCTTTCTCCGCGATCTCGAACCCATCATTGGTGCGGACCATGGTCCCGAGGCGCTCCTCCGCGTCCGCGCCGACCTTGCCGCCGGTCATCAGGACGCAATAACTCTTCGCCGCGCCGCGCCCGATGCGTCCGCGCAACTGGTGCAGCTGCGCCAGACCGAAGCGCTCGGCGTGTTCCACCACCATCAGGTTCGCGTTGGGCACGTCCATGCCGACCTCGATCACCGTGGTCGAGACCAGCACATCGATCTCGCCGCGCGCGAAGCGCTTCATCGTGACGTCTTTCAGATCACTCTCCATGCGCCCGTGCAGCAGTCCTACGCGCAGTTCTGGGAAGACTTTCTTTCGGAGCTCGTTGTACATCTTCTCCGCCGCTTTCAATCCCAGCGTCTTCGCTGCCGGTTCTTCCCCCGGCAGCGCCAGCTGCACGCGCTTCTTTTTTCGCAGCGCCGGCGTCCCGCCGGCTGTAGCGCGGGCGTCCTCGCCTGCGCTTTCCTCGTCCTCCGTCTGCTCCTCGATCACCGGATACACCACATACGCCTGGTGGCCGGCCTGCACCTGCTTGCGCAGGAACTCCCAGACCTCCCCCGACCGTTCGTCGCTGACCCGCCGCGTCACCACCGGCGTGCGTCCCGGCGGCAGCTCGTCCAATACGGAAACATCCAAGTCGCCATACAACGTCAGCGCCAGCGTCCGCGGGATCGGCGTCGCCGTCATCACCAGGACGTCCGGGTCGCGTTCCTCCGATTTTTTCTTCATCAGTTTGAAGCGTTGCATCACGCCGAAGCGGTGCTGCTCGTCCACGATGACCAGGCCGAGTCGCGAGAACTCGACGCCTTCCTGGATGAGCGCGTGTGTCCCGATCACCATCTGCGCATCGCCGCGCGCGATATGCCGCCGGGCGGCGCGCTTGGTGTCTTGCTCGAGCGAGCCGGTCAGCAGCAGCACGCGGTAGCCGAGCGGCTCGAGGATGCGCCGGGCGCTCAGATAATGCTGCGCCGCGAGTATCTCCGTGGGCGCCATCAGCGCCACCTGGTAACCGTTCTCGATCGCGACCACCGCGGCCTGCAGCGCGACGATCGTTTTGCCACTCCCCACATCGCCCTGCAGCAGGCGCCGCATCGGCGTGTTCGCTTTCATGTCCGCGACGATCTCGCCCAGCACCCGCTTCTGCGCCCCCGTGGGATGGAACGGAAGTATCTTCTTCACCGCCGCGCGCACCGCATCGCCCGCTCCGAACTCGATCCCCGGCTGCTCCCGCATCCGTTTGCGTTTCAGCTCGAGCCCCACCTCCAGGTAGAACAGCTCTTCGAAGATCAGCCGCCGATGCGCCGGCGTGCGGCAGGCTTCGAGATCGGCGAACGGCGTCTCCGGATCCGGCCAGTGCGCTTTCTGGAACGCCTCGCGCCGCGGCGCCAACTCCATGCGCGCACGCACCGCTCGCGGGATCCCATCCGCAACCTCCGGCGTAAGGCTGGCCAGCGCGCCGTGGACGACGCGCCGGAACCAGCGCGAGGTCAGCTTGCCCGCGCCCGCCGACTCGTAGATAGGAACGATCTTCCCCATCTCCAGACTCAGCGCGGCAAAATCTTCCGGCAGCGCTTCTTCACCTTCTTCCAGCGGACCGCTCAGCACCTCGACCTGCGGCTGGATCATCTTTAAGCCGCCCAGCTTCAGCCCGCCCAACTTCATCGCACCCGCAGTCTTCGCTTTGCTGGAACTCTCCACCCGTCCATAGACCGCCAGCACCTGGCCGGGCCTGAACCGATCGCGCAGGTACTGTCCGTGGAACCATATGCATTTGATGGACTGCGTTCCCTGGCCCACCGTGAGGTTGAAGATCCACAGCCCGCCGCGGGTGCGGAACAGTCCTGAGCCGCGGACCTCGCCGATCACCGTGGCCATCTCGCCGGGCGCGAGTTCGTCGATGGCCCGGGGATTCTGCCGGTCTTCGTAGCGAAACGGCAGGTAGTAGAGCAGGTCCTCGACCGTGGAGACACTCTTCTGCTCGAGCGCCGCGGCCACCCGCGGCCCGATGCCCTTCACGTATTGCACGGCGGTGGAAAGTTCGAGCAAGTTTCCAGTGTCCTGTTTCCCGTTTCCAGTTGCAAGTCTCCTGTTCCCCCGCCTTGCTATTCCGAGCCCGCCGCGGCGGGCGAGGGAATCTGCTTTTGCCGCCGGACATCAGATTCCTCGTCGCTCCGCTCCGCGGAATGACAATCCAGCGGCATCCTTCGGCCCCCCGCCGGAAACCGGAAACTGGAAACGGGAAACGGGTTTTGCTATAGAATCCAGCAACAACAGGAGCCATCCGCGGACCCCGTTCGCCTTGCCCCAGGGCCCGCGCCGCCCATCATCAGAATGCACAGCTAGCCATGCAGAAAGTCGCCATCCTTTACGACGCGAGCCAGGCGGTCCTCTCGACCTTCGAGCTCGACGAAGTCCTGCTGCAGATCCTCGGGATCGTGCGCGACTATTTCCATCTCCAGAGCGCGGCCATCTTGCTCATCGACGACCAGCACCGCCTCTACCCGCGCAAGCATTACGGCTCGAGCGAGATCGAGGGTGTGGACATCCGCCTGCCCATCGGACAAGGCATCACCGGGACGGCCGCCCTCAAGAAGCGCCCTGTCTATGTTCCCGACGTCGCGAAGGATCCGCGCTACATAGGGTTCACGAAGTCCACCAGGTCCGAGCTCGCCATCCCGCTCATGGTGCGCGATGAAGTCGTCGGCGTGCTCGACTGCCAAAGCGACCAGCTCAACTTCTTCGACGGCGAGACCATCGACTTGCTCACGCTTTTCAGCACCCAAGCCTCGATCGCGCTCGAGAACGCGCGCCTCTACTCGCTCGAGCAGAAGCGCCGCTCGCAACTCGAGGCCATCAACGCCATCGCCCGCCAGACCACCGCCGTGCTCGAGCGCGACGAGCTGCTGCGCAAGGTCTGCACCTTGATCCTGCAATCGTTTCCCCTCGTGGACCACGTGGTGCTCACGCTGCGTGAGGGCGAATCGCTGGTCGTCTACGCGCACCAGGGCAAGCTCACGCCCACCGTCGAGATGGGCAACACGCTTCCCGTGGATCAGGGCATTTCGGGGCGCGCCCTCGCCACCGGCCGCGCCGTCGTAATCAACGACGTCACTGCTGATCCCGCGTATGTCCAGGGCTTCGTCGAGACCCGGAGCGAGATGTGCCTGCCGCTCATCAGCTTCGGCAAGCAGCTCGGCGTGGTGTGTCTGGAGAGCGCCACCGCCGGCGCCTTCGAGCAGACGGACGTGCAGCCGCTCGAATCAGTCGCCGACATCATCGCCACCGCCATCCAGAACGCCAACTACTTCGACCAGGCCAAGGCGCTCGCCAACGTCGATGGACTCACCGGCGCCTTCAACCGCCGCTTCTTCGAATCGCGCATCACCGAAGAACTCGAGCGTGCCGGCCGCTACGGCAAACAGCTCGCCGTCATCATGCTCGACATCGACCACTTCAAGCGCCTCAACGACGAGTTCGGACACCTGCTCGGCGACGAAGTCCTTCGCCAGGTCTCCGCCCTCTTCCGCAGCCAGCTGCGCAAGGTCGACTTCGTCTGCCGCTACGGTGGCGAAGAGTTCGTACTGCTGCTGCCTGAGACCTCCGGCGAAGACGCGCTCGCCGTCGCCGAAAAAGTCCGCCGCGTCATCGAGGCGCACTCCTTCCCCGGCGTCCCACGGCCGGTGACCATCTCCATCGGCGTGGCCGAGTTCCCCACGCACGGCGCTTCGCGAGACGAGATCGTCCGCGCCGCCGACCTCGCGCTCTACGCCTCGAAGCAGAGTGGACGGAACCGCGTGACGCCGGCTGTCGCCGCCGCCGCGCCTGCCGCTGCTTCGCCCGCCGCGCCAGCTGCCGCTTCTGCCGCTTCGCCCACCACTTCGGACGCCGGCGTTTCCGCTGCCGCGCCCACCCGCACGGCCGCCTCTGCCACCCACGACTAGATTTTTGACTTGTCATCCCGAGCGAGGACGCGGCGAACTTTCCGCGTCCGAGTCGAGGGACCTGCTTTTCACCTCTTGTTCTCTCCGTGTCTCCGTGTCTCTGTGGTAGGTGTGGCCCCTGACCTGTAGAATCTCCCCTTCCGTCATGAACGCCGTCGAGCTAAAAGCCGTGCGCAAGAGTTACGACCAGTTCGTCGCCGTCGACGATCTCTCCTTCGCCATCCCCGCCGGCGAGATCTTCGGATTGCTGGGCCCGAACGGCGCCGGCAAGACCTCGACCATCCGCATGATGCTGGGCATCACCATCCCAGACGCGGGCGAAGTGCTCCTCTTCGGCGAGAAGTTTCGCCGCGCGCTGCTGCACCGCGTGGGATATCTCCCGGAAGAGCGCGGCCTCTATCGCAAGATGAAAGTCGGCGACCATCTCATCTTCCTCGCCGAGCTCACCGGACTCGACCGCCCCGAAGCCGCCAGGCGCGCGCGCCAGTGGTGCGAGCGCATGGAGATCGCCGGCTGGATAGAGAAAAAGGTCGAAGAACTTTCCAAGGGCATGCAGCAGAAGATCCAGTTCGTGGCGACCATACTGCATGATCCCGAGTTCATCGTGATGGACGAGCCCTTCGCCGGACTCGATCCCGTCAATTCCAAGCTGCTGCTCGACGTGCTCTTAGAACTCAAGCAAAAAGGGAAGACCATCCTGTTCTCCACGCATCGCATGGACACGGTCGAGCGGCTTTGCGATTCCATCTGCCTCATCAACCGCGGCAAGGCCGTGCTTGTCGGTGACCTCAAGCAGATCAAGGGACGCTACGGACGCAACCACGTCCAGATCGCGTGCGAGGGCGATGGCGCGGGCCCCGGATTGGCCTTCCTGAAGCAAAGTCCGCTGGTGAAGACGGTCACCGACTTTGGCAACTACGCCGAGGTCGCGCTTGCTCCCGGCGCCGACGCGCAGGCGCTGCTGCACGAGGTCGCCGCGAGGGCGAAGATCGCCAAGTTCGAGCTCGTCGAGCCCTCACTCGAAGAGATCTTCATCGACGTGGTCGGCAAAGACGCCGAGAGCGATGGAGCGATGGAGCGATGGCGCGCGTCCGGGAGGCAATAACCATGCGTAACGTCTGGATCATCATCCGCCGCGAATATTTCGAGCGCGTCCGCACCAAAGCCTTCTGGATCATGACCATGCTCGTGCCCGCGCTCATGGCCGGCATCACCATCCTGCCGGCGAAGCTGATGATGAGCCAGCGCGGCGAGAAGAAGAAGATCGCGGTGGTCTCCAGTGACCGCACCTTCGCCGAGGCGCTGCAGAAAGCGCTGGCCGATCTTTCCGACGGCACGGGCCGCAACCAGTACACCATCGAGATCCTGACGCCCGGCACGACCGAGCAGGAAAAACAGCTCTACGACCGCGTAGCCCGCTCCGAGCTCGATGGCTATCTCTGGGCCACCAACGATGCGCTCGCCGCCAAGAAGCTGGTCTACAAGGCGCGCACCACTACCGACATGCTCGAGGGCGGCCTGCTCACCCGCGCCGCTCAGGTCGCGCACATGGAGCAGCAGCTCGCCGCCGCCGGCGTGAGCGCGGAGAAGGTCCGCGAGCTGCTGAACGAGAAGCTCGACGTCGAGACCCAGCGCGTGACCGGAGGCACTTCCACCAAGGCCAGCGGACGCGCCGCGTTCTTCGCCACCTTCGCGCTGGTGATGACCCTCTACATGAGCATCATCCTGCATGGCGTGGCGGTCATGCGCTCGGTGCTGGAGGAGAAGACCTCGCGCATCGTCGAGGTGCTGCTGGCGTCGGTCACGCCGAAAGAGCTCATGGCCGGCAAGATCATCGGCGTCGGCGCCGTCGGATTGACCCAGCTCGCGCTCTGGTATACCGCCGGCTTCGTTTTCCTGGGGCCCGGCCTCGTGGCCGCGCGCGGCGTCATGGGTTCGATCGAGATCCCCACCATCGCGCTCGCCATGTTCCCGGTATTCTTCATCCTGGGATATTTCCTCTACGCCTCGCTCTGGGCGATGCTCGGAGCGATGAGCAACTCCGAGCAGGAAGCGCAGCAGATGCAGTTCTTCGTGATGATGCCGCTCATCCTCTCCACCGTGCTCATGGCCCCGGCCATCACCAGCCCGAACTCGACCATGGTGGCCGCGTTCTCGCTCTTCCCCTTCTGCACGCCGCTGCTCATGTACGTGCGCATCGCCGCCGGCGAGGTGCCGCTGTGGCAGCTCGGTCTTTCCATCGTGCTGATGCTCGCCGCCGTCTACGTGGTCTTGGTCGTCGCTTCGCGGATCTACCGCGTCGGCATCCTGATGTATGGCAAACGTCCGACGCTGCCCGAGCTGATCAAGTGGTTCCGCTACGCGTGAGGTTTGTTCGGTGGAAGATCCGGTACGCGTAGCTTATCGGTGGAAGAGCGGGCCTTCAGGCCCGCGTCAGTCAAAGTGGAAGGTCGGGCTTTAGCCCCGGTCCCGGGCTACGGATGTTCCCTAGTCGCGCCTAGCTCGGCGAGCACGTCTTCTCTTATCCGCTGGCCGCCATCGTAGACGGCGTGGATGAGCCGCGTCCGATACGTGCGCTTGCGCATCACCGCGGAAGCGACCTCGAAGTCAGGGAACCACGCGGCCAAGTCCCACTTGCCGCCGTTCAGACTCCAGACCTCGTATTGTTCCCGATTCAGCATAGGGCTCTGTAGCGCTCATCCGAATCCCTTATTTTACCAGCAGCACGCGCAAGCCCGACGCATGGCCGGGCTTCCTCATTCTCGCTAGCTCTGTTGTCGCTAGCTCTTACTTCGAGGCGGCAGGCGCATCCGGAGGCGCGTTCTTCACGTATTTGTCGAGGAACTCGAGCACCGCCTGGTATCCCTTGATCTCGTTCGCTTTCTTGGTGAAGCCGTGGCCTTCGTTCGGGAAGATGATGTACTCGACCGGCACGCCATTCTTCTTCACCGCGGCCACAATGTCGTCTGACTCGGGCTGGATGACGCGCGGATCGTTCGCGCCCTGCAGCACGATCAGCGGACGCCTGATCTGGTCGGCGTGGAATACCGGCGAGATCTCTTTCAAGTACGCCTCTTCCTTCGTCGGGTCGCCGATCTCCTTGTACAGCGCCTTGCGGAATGATTCCCAATACGGAGGGATGGAGTTCAGCGTGCGCACCCAGTTGGCCACGCCAAAGATGTCCACGCCCGCGCGAAACTCTTCCGGCTTGAAGGCGAGCGCCGCGAGCACCATGTAGCCGCCGTAACTGCCGCCGAGGATCGCGATCTTCTCCTTGTCGACATAAGCCAGCGACTGCAGGTAGTGCTTGCCCTCGATGCAATCCCACAGCGGTTCCTTGCCGTGCTTGTGATCGTCGGCCGCGTAGAACGTCTTGCCGTAGCCCGAGCTGCCGCGGTTGTTCACCATGAGCACGGTGTAACCGTGGTTCACCAGGAACTGGATGAGCGCGCTGTATCCCTTGCGCGATTGTCCGCCCGGCCCGCCGTGCACCTGCACGATGCCGGGCGACTTATTCGCGGCGCTCACGCTCATTCCAGCGGACTGCTGCGGCGCATACAGGATTGCCGGGATCATCATGCCGTCGAACGACTTGTAGCGCACGACCTTGCCCTCGACCAGGTTCGCGGCGTCGATATCCGGATTCAGCGAGTGCGTCACTCGCGTCAGCTTCTTCGTGCCGAAGTCGTAGACGTAGAGGTTCGCCGGTGACGTGTCGCCGACGAAGTAAAACGCCATCTGCTTCTCGCTCGGCGAGGGAGTCACGCCGCGGATCTCCCCCTGCGGGAACTTGGGCAGCGCCAGCTCCCGGCCCTTCGCGTCGTAGATGTGGATCTTGGTCGCGCCGTCTTCGTTGATGCCTACCACGCGATACTTTCCGTGTCTGGAGAAGTAGGCGAACTGGATGTCCCAGCCGGCCTTCTGCACCATCTCGCGCTTGCCGGTGGCCACGTTGAAGCGGCCGAGGTGGCGGAATTCGCCGCCTTCATCGCTGAGGAAATAGAGGTATCCGGTCCGCGGATCGAATGCCGTCGCTTCAAAAACGATGTCACCCTCATGTTGCGTGAGCAGCTTCAACTCTTTCATCGCCACGCTGTAGAGCCAGATATCCGAGTTCGCTTCGGTATCGGTCTTGTTGAGCGCCACCCACTTGCCGTCGGCGGAGACGTTGGCGATGTCGAAGCCCTTCTCGTTCTGGAAGACGAGCTCGGGAGTGAGCGCGCTCGCGTCCATGCGATAAAGGTCGAAGAACTTCGGATCGCGCTGGTTCGAGGTGTAGTAGAACGCCTTGCCGTCCTCGCTCCAGCCGGTGAACTCGGCCTTGTTCTTCTCGCCCGGCGTGAGGTCGCGTTCCTTGCCATCCGCAGTGCGCAGGTAGATGTGGCTGTTCTCGTTGCCGCCTTGATCGTGGGAATAGAGCAGGCGGCTGTCGTTGGGGAAGTCCGAGACCACGTATACGCTCTCGGTGGCAGAGCTGGTGAGCTGCTCCGGTTTGCCGCCCGCGATGGGCGCGGAGAGCACGTTGAAGATGCCGGTGCGGTTGCTGGAGAAAGTCACGCGCTTGTCGTCGGCGGAGAACGACGCGCCCGTGATCCGCTCGTTGTTCATCAGCTGCTCGATGGTGTACTCGCGGAAGCTGTGCGGTCCCTTCGCGGAGGTGGGAGGCTTCGCCCCCGCCTTTACCTTCGCGCCTTTCTGGCCGAGGACGGGCAGGCAAAGCGTAAGCGCGAGCAAGAGAGCTAGAGCAAAGCGACGGCGAGCGTGCATGGTTCCTCCGGGTTGCGGAAAGCGTTGGCCGGACTGCGGAAAGCGAAGATTGTACGCGTTTTGGCCTATGCCAGCGCGATCACATCGATCTCGACGAGGGCATCTTTGGGCAGCCGCGCCACCTCCACGGTGGAGCGCGCCGGCGGCGGGGCGGGGAAGAAGCTGGCGTAGATCTCGTTCATCGCGGGAAAGTCATTCATCGTCTTCAAATAGACGGTGGTGCGCACCACCTTGGTGAAGTCGGTGCCGGCGGCCTTGAGGATAGCCTCCAGATTCTTCATCACGCGCTCGGTCTGCGCGCGGACTTCGTTGCCGGTGAGCTGTCCGGTCGCGGGATCGAGTGCGACCTGGCCGGAGCAGAACACCAAGCCGCCGCCGCGCACCGCTTGCGAGTAAGGACCGATGGCCTGGGGCGCGTCCTGGGTCGCGATCTTCTCTTTCATCTTGATCACTCCGTCAGTCGTTCATGCAGCAAGAAAAATGAACGAACACGGATTAGAACATCCGCACTCGTCCGTGGCAATCTCGTGGCGGCTCAACGCCGTTTTCGTGTCGCTGTTTCCTCGGTCGATCCGCTTGCCTGCTTCTTCTCGCCCACGCGCCATCAAAGCCCGACACCGATCACGCACTTCAGATACGCCGTTTCGGGGACAGAGAGCAACACGGGATGGTCCTGCGACTGGCCGCGCTTTTCGACGATGCGCAGGTTGCGATGCGCGTCTGCCGCGGCCGCGGCGAGCATGCCGAGGAAGTCGGCTTCGCTCACGTGGTGCGAGCACGAGCAGGTCACCAGCACGCCGCCCGGCTTCAGCATCTTGAGCGCGCGCAGGTTCAGCTCTTTGTAGCCGCGCAACGCCGTATCCAGCGTGCGCTTCGATCTCGCGAACGCGGGCGGATCCAGCACGATGGTGTCGTACTGCTCGCCGGCGGCGGAGTAGTCCTTGAGCAGGTCGAAGGCGTTGGCCTCGATCCACTCGATCTCCTTGACCCCGGGTTCGTTCAGCTTCTGATTGCGTTCCGCGGCCTCAAGCGCGGGCAGCGACGAATCCACGCCCGTGACCGAATCGCACACCCGCGCGAGGTGCAGCGCAAATCCGCCTTCATAGCAGAAGACATCGAGCGCGCGTCCGCGCGCATATTTCGCGGCCGCGGCGTAATTCTCGCGCTGGTCAAGGAAGGCGCCGGTCTTCTGTCCGCCGAGCGCCTGGTACCCGAACTTGAGGCCGTTGAGCGTGAATACTGTCTCCGTTTTGGTGCCGCGCAGTAATCCGCTCTCCTTCGCGGGCAGGCTCTCCAGTTCGCGGATGCGCGGCTCCACGCGCTCGACCACATTCGCCACGCCGGTCTGCGCCACCAGCTCGTCGACCACAGCGTTGCGCAGGTCGTCGGCGTCCATCGCTTGCGTGAGCGCTTGCAGGGTGAGGACATCGTTGTAGCGGTCGGCGATCACGCCGGGAACCAGGTCGGCCTCGCTGAAGAGCACGCGATAGGCGTCGCTCTCTTTCACCACCTGCTTGCGATACGCCACGGCCGCAGCCACGCGCTGCCGCAGCAGCGCGATCAGCTCCGCGCGCGATGCGAGCGGACGATTGGAAACCATGCGCACCGCTATTTGTGAGCTGGAACTATAGAGTGCCGCGCCGAGCGGCTTGCCGCGCGGGTCCCGCACCTCGACC
>JALYLW010000076.1 GCA_030774055.1 Acidobacteriota bacterium | reverse complement strand
GTCCGAAGACCGTGCCGCTGTTTGGCACAGCAAAAGCGCCGCCGATGCGATCGTCTCTCCGAAGATCAGGCGCTGCGTCGTGGCCGCAAGGTCAAGTCCCGCACCTGTGCCAGCAGACTCTGGCGCTGCATGCCGTCGAGCTTCGACACAAAGGGCAGCAGTTGGGTGATGAACTCGTCGGTCATCAGCTCGCGCATGAGTTGCTCACGCGTCGGGCTGCCGCCGCTCAGTAGGTCCGGCACAGTCACCTCCAGGGCTTTCGCCAGGCGCTCGAGCGAACTGAGCGTGGGCATCGCCTTCTCATTCTCGATCTTGGATACGTACGTACGCGGCACCTGCATGCGCAGCGCAAGCTGGCGCTGGCTCAGGCCGGAGCGATGACGCAGACTGCGGATCGCGAGTGCGACCTGCAAGTGCTGGCGTCCGTTGCCGTTCCCTTGCGCTGGGGCAGGGATGGGCTCGGGTGTGGCCGCTACCTCCGGCTCATCCGCGTCCAGACAGGTATGGCAACGGCGGCAAAGATTGTTAGTGGTCCGGAATTGGACCAGGAGACAGCGATCACATCTCACCACTTCCCGAGAGTCTACGGGTGCGAGAGTCGTTGCCATCCAGTTGTGGGAGTGCCAGAGCGGGCGCTCACCAGCTCGGTGCGCGATACACCTCGACCCAAGCTGAGGGTAATGTAGGGAGTATGTACGGGACTGTCAACGGAATAATCAGTCAGAAACCACGGCGACTCCGGAAGATAACGGACGATATGCGGAGAAAACACGGAGAAAACCCCTAGGAAGACGCGGCGAGAGGCCGAGTTTACTGTTTGAGTACATCGGGTGTTCGGCGCATGGAATTATTTTCCGGCTAGGGATTCCTCGACTCGCGCTTGTCCGCCGTTGCGGACGCGCGCGTCGCTCGGCATGACAAACATGAGGGGTTACACTCTTCGCCATGGCTATCGATCGCAACGCGGCGTGGGAATTGTTGTGCGAGTTCACGCAATCGGAGTCGCTGCGCAAACACGCGCTCGCAGTCGAGGCGTGCGTCCGCGCGTACGCGAAGAGATTCGGCGAAGACGAGAACGATTGGGGATGCGTCGCGCTGCTGCACGACTTCGACTACGAGAAATATCCCACGCCGGCGGAGCATCCGTTCGTGGGCAGCAAGATCCTGGAGGAGCGCGGATATCCAGACTGGTTCCGCCGCGCCATCCTCTCGCACGCGGAGTATTCGAAGGTCCCGCGCCTGACGAAATTAGAGCACGCGCTCTTTGCCTGCGATGAGCTGGCCGGGTTCATCACTGCGAGCGCGCTGGTGAAGCCGGGAAAATCACTGGCCGAGGTCGAAGCGAAGTCCGTCCGCAAGAAGATGAAGGACAAAGCCTTTGCCCGCTCGGTCTCGCGCGACGACATCACCAAAGGCGCGGAAGAGCTGGGCGTGGAACTCGAAGAGCACATCGCGTTCTGCATCGAGGCGATGCAGGGCATCGCCAAAGAGCTGGGGCTGGCGGGGACGGCGCCCGCTCCGGGCTGATAAGCCTGGCTGACACGCCTGCTGCGGGGAACAGCCTACGGCGCGGCGGGCAGCAGGCCGTGCGGCGCGGAGACGAATATCTGCGCGCGGTCCTTGCGTCCGTCGGCGATGCGGACGTTGAGCGGCTCGGGCCGCGTGACTTTTCCTTCCGGACCAAGTTCCACGAGATAAAAATCGTAGAGCGTGTGGAAGAAGCCGGCGAGGTTGGGGGCCTGGGTGGGAGCCTCTTCCATGCGTCCACCCACGCCCGCCCGCTCGTGGACGAAAGGTGGGCTGGTGAGGTTCCATCCTCCGGTCTCATCGATCAGCGCGGCGACCTTGCCGGTGACGGTGCGCGCCTCAGGGTCGGGAGAATACTGGTCGGTGAGCAGCGCACCGCTAACGCGCACCTTCGCGGCGCGAACTTCCTCGCGCAGGCGCTGGTAGGTCAGCTTGCTGGCGTTGTCCACGCCATCGCTGACCACGAAGATCACGTCGCTGGAGCGCGGCTGCGGGAAGAAAAGTAGCGCCATGTGGATGTCGTCCCACAAGCGGGTCCAGCCGCCGGGGCCGCGCTTGGCGCGGTTCTTTAGGTAGCGCAGGATGGCGTCCGGACTCTCGATCATCTCGGGGGCCTGGTCGTTCACTCCCACCAAGCCGACGGTGCTGTTCGGCGGCAGCGTTTTGAGCAGCTCGAAGACGATGCCGAGGGCGACCCGCCAACGCCCTTGCATGCTGGAGCTTTCGTCGAGCACGACGACGATGCGGATGGGCGCCTGATGGAAGCGGGAGAGGCCGCTGATGGCCACCGGCTTTTCGCCGATGCGCACCACGAGATCCTGCTGCGCGAGGTCGGGGAGCACGGCCCCGTCTTCTCCCACGGCGGAGAGGATGAAGCGGGCTGGCTTTGTCGGCGGCGGAGTGGACGGCTGCGTTGGCGGGGGCGTCGCCGGCGGGCGAGGTGCGAGCGTTTGTCCGTACGCGGATGCGGCAAGCGTGAGCACTACGAGAGCGCGCGTGATGTGCGAGGACATCTAGCTACCTCAACTTCAGCTATCGCAACGGCGCCAGCAGTTCTCCCTGGCGGATGGCGTGGCCGAGTCGGGGGATGTCCGCGGCGATGTTGCGATCCTTGACTACTCGCGCGCTCACGGCACGGATGGCCGCGTGCGCCTTCTCCAGGCGGGCACTGGTTCGGAGCGGCGCGAGATGGTCGAGCGCCTGCGCGGCGGCGAGCGCTTCGATGGCCAGGACGTTGGTCACGTTTGCCAGGACTTGCCTGAGCTTCAGCGCGGCGCCCATCCCCATGGAAACGTAATCCTCTTTATTGCCCGACGTCGTGATCGAGTCGACCGACGCGGGATGCGCGAGCACCTTGTTCTCGCTGACCAGGGCGGCGGCGGTGACCTGCGCCATCATGAATCCGGAGTTCAATCCCGCGGGCTCGGGCGCGAGGAACGGTGGCAAGCCCTCGTTGAGCGCGGGATTCACCAGGCGCTCAAGCCGCCGCTCGCTGATGCCGGCAAGCGCGGCGAGCGCGATGGCGAGGAAGTCGAGCGCGAAGGCGAGCGGCTCGCCGTGGAAGTTTCCACCGCTGACCACATCGCCTTTGCCAGTCCTCTTGTCGGCGAATACCAGCGGGTTGTCCACGGCGGAGTTCATCTCGATCGCGAAGGTCTCGCGCGCGCAGGAAAATGCGTCGCGGACGGCGCCATGCACCTGCGGCATGCAGCGCAGCGAGTAAGCATCCTGCACGCGCGCGCAATCGCGGTGCGACTCGCGGATGTCGGAGCCGGCCAGCAGTTTGCGCAGGTTGGCAGCGGTCTTGATCTGGCCGGGATGCGGGCGCGCGGCGTGGATGCGCTCGTCGAAGGCGGCGTCGGTGCCGCGCAGGGCGTCGAGCGAGAGCGCGCCGATCACGTCGGCGGAATCCGCGAGCGTCTCGGCGGCGAGCAGCGTGAGCGCGCCGATGGCGAGCATGGCTTGCGTCCCGTTGATGAGCGAGATGGCTTCCTTGGCTTCAAGCGTGAGCGTCTTCACGCCGGCGGCCTTCATCGCGCCGGCGCCAGATGTTTTCTTGGCGTCGTTTCCAAATCCAAAAACCGCTTCGCCTTCGCCCATCAGCACGATGCCAAGATGCGCGAGCGGCGCGAGATCGCCGGAGGCTCCCACCGAGCCCTGCGACGGCACGACGGGATGCACGCCGCGGTTCAGCATCTCGCAGAAAGTGTCGATGATGGCGGGACGCACGCCGGAGTGCCCCTGGGCGAGCGAGTTGGCGCGCAGCAGCATCATGGCGCGGACCTCCGCTTCCGCGAGCGGCTCGCCCACGCCCACGCAGTGCGAGCGCATCAGGTTCTCCTGCAACTCGCGGATCTGCTCCGGCGCGATGCGGACGTCGCTCAGCTTGCCCACGCCGGTGTTGACCGCGTAAGCGACCTGGTCGCCGGCGAGCAGGTCTTCCACCACGCCGCGGGCGCGCTCGACGGCCTCGCGCGCGTCGGGCGCGAGCAGCACCGCGCGGCGCTCGTAGACGACCTCGCGCAGAGCGTCGAAGGTGAGGGAAGAGCCGTCGATGTGGAGGGCTTGCATGTCGGAACCTTTTTACCGCAGCGAGCGCAGAGAAGGCAGAGGATTCTGATTCATCGTGCTATCTTTCCGCCGCCGACTGGAATGCTTGCCGGTACTTCTCCGGCAGTAGCGTCTTCTGGAACTTGGAATCCACCACGATGTGCGTGGTCTCGCCTTCGGCGAGCAGCGTGCCATCGGAGGCGCGCACGATCTCATAACCGAAGTGCAGCAGCGACTCACGCATGTTCTTGAGGCGCGTGCGGATGAGCACCTCGTCGTCGTAATGTGCCGGCGCTTTGTAGCGCACGCGCGCGTCGACGACGGCGATGTGGCAGTCATCCTGCTCTTCCATGTCGCGATAGCGGAAGCCCATCTGACGCAGCAGCTCGACGCGGCCGACCTCGAACCACACCAGGAAATTGGAGTGATAGACCACACCCATCTGGTCGGTCTCGGCGTAGCGGACGCGGAGCTTGGTCTCGCCGGTGGTCAAGAACCCACCACAGAGGCACAGAGACACAGAGAAAACCACAGGAACGAAGGATCTGAAGGACGAGAGGTGACAGCTGGCATCGTCATTTCCCCGTCCACTTCGGCTTGCGTTTTTCGAGGAACGAGGTCACGCCCTCGCGGAAATCTTTAGTCGTGCGGATGCGCGCGTTCTCGTCCACCGCGATCTTGATCTGGTCGTCGAGCTTGCGCTTGGCAAAGTCGGAGAGCAGCGCTTTGGTCGCGCGCACCGAGGCGGGCGAGTTCGCCATCAGTTGCGCCGCCAGCTCTTCCGCGCGCGCCAGTTCCTTGCCCGGGTCCACGACCTCGGTGACCAGACCGATGCGGTGGGCTTCGTCGGCGGAGATGATGCGTCCGGTGAGCAGCAGGTCGCGCGCCTGCTTCTCGCCGACCTGGAGCAGAAGAAATGTAGAGACGATGGCGGGCAGGAATCCGATCTTCACTTCGGTGTAGCCGAACTTGGCGTCGCGCGAGGCGATGGTGAAGTCGCAGAGTGTGGCGATGCCACAGCCGCCCGCGACCGCTGCGCCGTTGACGGCGGAGATGGTCGGCTTGGGAAAGTCGTAGATGGTGCGGAACAACTTTGCCATGGTCCCGGAATCTTTGACGTTCTCCTCGTGCGTGCGCGATGTGATGGCCTTGAGGTTGTCGAGGTCCATGCCGGAGCAGAACGCCTTGCCCGCGCCGGTGATGATGACGACCTGCGCGTCCGACTTTTCGCAGGCCGCGAGCGCGGCCAGCAAGTCGTCGATCAGCTCGTAGCTGATGGCGTTGCGCTTGTCGGGACGGTTCAGCGTGATGCGGGCAATGGAACCGGCGCCGCTGGCGCCGCTGGCGCCGGCATCATCGAGCAGCAGAGTGGAGAACTCGCGCGGC
>JALYLW010000075.1 GCA_030774055.1 Acidobacteriota bacterium | reverse complement strand
GGCTACAGCCCGCCGCGGCGGGCGACGACCCTGGGGAAAAAGACAAAGCCTCCGCATCCCGCGGAGGCTCTTGGAAAAGCTGATCTTACTTCTTCGGCGGCGGCGCTGGCGCCGATTGCGCGGGCTGCTGCGGTTGCGGCTGTGGCGTCGCACTAGGTGTGGGCGTGGCTTGCGTCGCCGGCTGCGTCTGCGCCGGTTTCTCCGTGCCCAGCACCGAACCGCTGGTGCCAGTCGTCTTGGCCACGGTGAGCGCGAACGATGTCACCATAAAGATGATGGCTGACCAAGTGGTCGCTTTCGAGAGCAGCGTGGCCGCGCCGCGCGGACCGAATGCCGTCTGGCTGCCCTGTCCGCCAAACGTCGCGGCGATGTCGGCGCTCTTGCCGTGTTGTAGCAGCACGACGATGATCAGGAATAGGCAAACAAATACGTGGACGATGGTAAGGAATATGATCATGGGCTTCAGTCTTCGAGCTTCGATCTCCCGGCGCGCTGCCGGACTAACCTTTCTTCAGCCTAAGATTCGAAATCATGGTGCACAGAATTGGTGCGGAAGGGGGGATTTGAACCCCCACGCCTTTCGGCGCCACCCCCTCAAGATGGTGTGTCTGCCAATTCCACCACTTCCGCATACCTGGGGTCCGCAAATCCTGGGGTAATCAAACCAGGGCCACGCGCACACAGGACCGCAGCTTCGGCTGCGACCTCCTGTTTCTGTCGTGGGGACACCACTGAGAGGCAGATTCGATTATAGCAAACAGCTCTGCCCAACCCGTTCCTGCATGCGGTGAGCACGAAGCGCGATGCGACAGCCCGCCGCGGCGGGCTGCGACCCTAGTAATGAATAATGGCGCTGAACGACTTGGGGTCGAGTGACGCCCCGCCAACGAGCGCGCCGTCGATCTCGAGATCTCCCATCAGTGCGCTGGCGTTGTCCGGCTTGACGCTGCCGCCATAAAGGATGCGCATCGCGACCGCGGCAGTCTCACCCAAGGCCTCGGCGGCCTGGGCGCGGATCAGCCGGTGCGCGGCGGCCGCCATCTGCGGCGTCGCCGTCTTGCCTGTGCCGATCGCCCACACTGGCTCGTAAGCCACGGTGATGGGCGCCGCCTCCACCGCGCCGATGCCGCGGAAGGCATTCACCGTCTGGCGGCGCAGCACCTCTTCCGTCAGGCCCGCCTCGCGCTCCTGCAGCAGTTCGCCCACGCAAACGATGGGCGTGAGTCCTCCGGCTAGGGCCGCCTTCAGTTTCTTGTTCACCGTGTCGTCGGTCTCGCCGAAGAACTGGCGCCGCTCCGAGTGCCCGATGATCACGTGCGTGCACCCCGCAGCGGTCAGCATTCCGGCGGATATCTCTCCGGTGAACGCGCCTTCCTTCTCCCAGAACATGTCTTGTGCGCCGATGGCCACGTTCGAGCCCTTCGCTGCGGCGACCGCGGCGGCAAGGTCAACGAACGGAGGACAGACAGCGATCTCGTCGCGCGCGTGTCCGGCGACCAGGGGAAGAAGATCGCGCAAAAACGCCTGTGCCTGCTCCGGCGTCTTGTACATCTTCCAGTTGGCGGCGATCAGTTTTTTGCGCGGCATAGGTCTTCGGCGGCGGCCCTCAGGCGATGGCGTAGGAACGTTCGTGCGCCAACCCGCGCGCGGCAGCTTCAAACACGTCGAAGGTTGCCGCGTCGAACAACACGAAACGTACGGTGCGCAGGTTCGCGGTGTACAGCAGCGCGTCTGCCACTTCGCGCAGCGCGACCGGCGCGGCCTTCTGCACCGGGAATCCAAAGATCCCGGTAGCGAGTGACGGTGTGCTCACCACGGTGGACTTGAGTTCCTCGTCAGCGAGCTTGAGGGAATGGCGATAGGCGTTCGCGAGGGTGGAAGACTCGCCTTGCTCGCCGCCATGCCACACCGGGCCCACCGCGTGGATCACGTGCTTCGCGCCCAAGCCTCCGGCGGAGGTGGCGCGCGCGCTGCCCGGTTCGACCTCGCCGTGGCGCTCGAAGGCCTCGCGACATTCCTGGTGAAAAGCGGCGCCGGCGACGGCGAAGATGGCGCCGCAGACACCGGAGCCAGGGACCATCCGCGAGTTGGCGGCGTTCACGATCGCGTCGGTGCGCTCGTGCGTGATGTCGCCGATCTTCATCTCGATGGCGTGGCCGTTGGGCAACGTCATCGTCAGATGCTCGGCGGGATGAAGACCCGGTTTCTCCGCAGCGCTCATCATTTCCTGGCGCTCTCGGTCTTGGCGTCGGTTAGCGCTTCCACACCGGGCAATCTCTTGCCCTCGAGGAATTCCAGTGATGCCCCGCCGCCGGTCGAGATGTGCGAGATCTTGTCGGCTACGCCGGCAGCGTGTACCGCGGCGACGGAGTCTCCGCCGCCCACGATGGACGTAGCATCCTGATTCGCGGCTATCGCCTTCGCGATGGCCATGGTGCCGTGCGCAAACGGCGCCATCTCGAATACGCCCATCGGACCGTTCCACACGATGGTGTTGGCGTCGGCGATCTCCGCGCTGAACAACTTCACTGTCTCCGGACCGATGTCGAGCGCGATCATCTCCGCGGGGATTGGCTGTCCGGCGTGGAGGTTGACGATCTTTGCGCCGGGCGCCACGCGGTCCGCGGCCACGTGGTCCACGGGAAGCAGCAGCTTTACGCCACGCTTGGCGGCGTCTTCGATCAGCATCTTCGCCAGCTCCACCTTGTCGGCCTCGAGCAGCGACTTGCCGACGGGCTGGCCTTGCGCCTTGAGGAACGTGTACGCCATGCCGCCGCCGATGAGCAGCGTGTTCACCTTGATCATCAGGTTCTGGATGACCGCGATCTTGTCGCTCACCTTCGCGCCCCCCATGATGGCCACGAACGGACGCGCCGGATCGTGCAGCGCGCGGCCCAGGTATTCGAGCTCTTTCTGCATCAGAAAACCGGCCGCGGCCTTGGAGACGAATCTCGTGATGCCGACGGTGGAAGCATGCGCGCGGTGCGCTGCGCCGAACGCGTCGTTCACGTAGAGGTCACACAGCTTGGCCAGCGCCTTGGAGAAGGCTTCGTCGTTCGCCTCCTCCTCGGGATGGAAGCGCAGGTTCTCGAGCAGCAGGGCCTGCCCCTTCTCCAGTTTGGTGGTGAGTTCTTCGGCTTCGAGGCCGACGCAATCGGGCGCGAATCCAACGTTCACGCCACGCTCCATCTTCTCGTCGAGCAGCATGCGTAGGCGCTCGGCCACCGGCTTCAGGCTCATCTTTGAGTTTGGCTTGCCCTTGGGACGACCAAGATGCGATGCCAGGATGAGCCGCGCGCCATGGCGCAGCGCGTACTCGATGGTTGGCAGCGTCTCGGCGATGCGGGTATCGTCGGTCACGCGGCCCTCGTCATCGAGCGGGACGTTGAAATCCACGCGCATGAACACGCGCTTGTCGTTGAGCTCCAGGTCTTTGATGGACAGCTTGTTCATGCTTGATCGCCTGCGCCTACAACCCTTTGCTGCCGAGGAGCTTGATTAGGTCGCGGACGCGGCATGAGTAGCCCCACTCGTTGTCGTACCACGCGATCACCTTCACGCAGTTGCCGGCGACCACGCGCGTCATCGGCGCGTCCACGATCGAAGAATTCGAATTGCCCTTAAAGTCGGACGACACGAGCTCCTGCGTCTCGTATCCGAGGATACCCTTCAGCGGTCCCTCGGCTGCCGCCTTCAGTTTCGCGTTCACCTCTTCCGCGGTGGTCGACTTCTCGCAGAACGCCACCAGGTCCACCACCGAGACGTTCGGCGTCGGCACGCGCATCGCGAAGCCGTCGAGCTTGCCCTTCATCTCCGGGATCACGAGGTAGATCGCCTTGGCCGCACCCGTCGAAGTGGGGATCATGTTGATCGCCGCCGCGCGCGCCCGCCGCAGGTCTTTGTGCGGGAAGTCGAGGATGACCTGGTCGTTGGTGTAGGAGTGGATGGTCGTCATCGTCCCGCACTGGATCTTGAAATTGTCGTTCACCACCTTGGTGATGGGCGCCAGGCAGTTCGTGGTGCACGAGGCGTTGGAGAGGATGTTGTGCTTCGCCGGATCGTACTTGTCCTGGTTCACTCCCAGGACGATGGTGATGTCCTCACCCGTCGCCGGCGCGGAGATAATGACCTTCTTCACCGGGCCGCGCAGATGCTTCTTCGCGTCCTCGGCTTTGGTGAAGCGTCCGGTGGACTCGATCACGACCTGCGCGCCTACCTCTTCCCACTTGATCGCGGCGGGATCTTTCTCGCTGAACACCCGTACCTTCTTGCCGTCGATGGAGATGGAATCGGCCTCGGCCTTGACGTCGTGGTGCAGGTTGCCGAGGACAGAGTCGTACTTCAGCAGGTGTGCCAGCGTGTTCGGATCGGTAAGATCGTTGACCGCCACGAATTCGAGCTCTTTGTCGCCGATGGCGGTGCGCAAGATGTTGCGCCCGATGCGCCCGAAGCCGTTGATGCCAACCTTGATCGCCATAGTGCCTCCGAAAAGAGGTAGAGCGGATGATGGGTCGTGCCGGACCAAAACAGATGCGGTTGGAAAACTAGGAATCGTAGCATCCGCGAGGGCAGGCGGCAATCAGCCCCGCCATCCCGCAAGGGCATGACACGTCGCAACCCAAGCGACTAGAATGCTGGGTTTCCTGCCCGGAGGGTATTCCCGCATGACGCTGCCCGAATTCAAGATGCTGGTGGACGAAGCCAAGAAAGAGATCACCGAGATCGACGCCGACGAACTGAAGCGCTTGCAGAAGTCCGGCGAGCCGTTCGTGCTGCTCGATGTGCGCGAGCCCGATGAGCACGCCCGCGGCATCATCGCCGGTGCCATTCCTATGACGCGCGGCCGGCTCGAGCTCGATATCGACCAGGCCACCACCGACAAGAACGCCAAGATCGTGTGCTACTGTGGCGGCGGCAGCCGCTCGGCGCTCGCCGCCCAAACGCTCAAGAAAATGGGCTTCAAGAACCCCATCTCGCTCATCGGCGGATGGCGCGGATGGAAAGAAGCAGGGAACTAGATGGACCTGCAAGGCATCAAGCTGACCTGGCTCGGCCACGCGTGCTTTCGCGTCGAGACGCCGGCCGGCAAGTCGTTCCTCATCGACCCCTGGGTGAAGGAGAATCCGGCCACGCCAGACGAGCACAAAGACCAGCCCGCCTTTGACTCCATGCTGCTCACGCACGGGCATTTCGACCACATCGGCGACGCCGTCGCGCTGGCGAAGAAGTACCAGCCCACCGTCGTCGGCGTCTTCGAGCTTTGCATGTGGATGCAGAAGAAGGGCGCGAAGAATGTTGCGCCGATGAACAAGGGCGGGACGCAGATGGTCGGTGACATCCTTGTCACCATGGTCCACGCCGACCACTCCTGCGGCATCCAGGAAGAAGATGGTTCCATCGTCTACAGTGGCGAAGCGGTCGGATACGTCATCGGGTTCGAGAACGGCGTGAAGCTGTATCACGCCGGCGACACCAACGTCTTCGGCGACATGCACATCATCCACGACCTCTATCACCCGGAGATCGTGTTGCTGCCCATCGGCGACCAGTTCACCATGGCGCCGAAAGAGGCCGCATACGCGTGCGGATTATTGCGCCCGAAGACGGTCATCCCCATGCACTTCGGCACCTTCCCCGCGCTGAAGGGGAAGCCTGCAGACTTACAAAAGTTGGTCGAGGGCATGGGCATCGAGGTCTTCGAGATGAAGCCCGGCCAAACGGTCTGATGAGAACGATCTGACATGAGCGAGATCACCGGCGAAAAAGTCGAGCAGTACCTCTACCAGATCCTGCCGGAGCGCGATGAAGTCCTGCGCGCGATGGAAGAGCAGGCCAAGCAGCGCGATATTCCCATCGTCGGTCCGGCGGTCGGGCGCCTGCTCTATCAGCTTGCGCGCATGGTGAACGCGAAGACCGTCTTCGAAGCCGGTTCGGCCATCGGATACTCCACCATCTGGTGGGCGCGGGCGGTGGGCGAGGGCGGGCGCGTGGTCTATACCGACAGCGACAAGAAGAATGCCGACGAAGCGCGCGGATACTTCGAACGCGCCGGCGTGGCCGACCGCGTCGACATCCGCATCGGCGACGCGCTCGAGATCCTGAGCGAGCAGCGCCCGGCAAGCTACGACGTCATCTTCAACGACGTGGACAAAGAAGATTACCCGCGTGTCTTCAAGCTCGCCGTGCCGCGCGTGCGTCCCGGCGGGCTCTTCATCACTGACAATGCGCTGTGGAGTGGACGAGTGGTCGATCCGCAGGATGAGCAGTCACGCGCCGTCGCCGAGTTCAACCGCATGCTCTACGCGTCGAAGGACGTGTTCACCACCATCATCCCGCTCCGGGACGGCGTCGCGGTGGCGATGAAGGCGTAGTTCAGAGTCTCAGGAAGCACTCTCGTCCGCCAGCCTGTAGGCCTTCCTTCCCGGGCGACTCACCTTTGCGGAGTCCGCGCCTTCCGCGATCAGCGTCTGCGCGAGTTCCACGGAGCGACCCGCCAGAGCGCGGGCGCCGCTGCGCAACTCCTCGCTGTGCTCGACGAAGACAACGTTGTTTTCCATGTCCTCCGCCGACCAGCCCCGCGAATGCGCGATGTAGGGGAACTGCGGGAAGTGGAAACCCAGCTCGGAGAAGAAGCCCAGTAACTGCCCGGCTACTCCCTGGATGTTGTCTTGCCCTCCGATGATGAGGAAGGCAGCGACCTTGTTGCGGATGAGCGCGTTGTCGCGGATGGTTATCTGGTTCTGCACGCAGTTCAGCCGCTCCGCCATCTTGTAGTACAGGGAGCTGGCGGAGCCCCAACGGATGGGCGTGGCCAGCAGCACCACGTCCGCCCAATGCACCAGCGCTTCATACACCTGGTCCATCTGGTCCGCAGGATCCATCTGGGTGATGGAGCAGGGCCAGGTGCAGGCGTGGGCGCTCTTGGAGTAATAGCCCTCGCAGTTACGGAACTTGAGGCTGTCGAGCTTCAGCAGGCGGGTGCCGCAGCCCAGCTCCTGCGCCGCGTGATCGAGCGCCGCCTGAAGCAATACTTCGGAGGTCGAGACCCGTGGAAACTGGCGGTCCATGACGGTGGTGGAGATGCCCACCACTCGCACCGGGCCTGCTTCGCGCCGGATGGGGCGGGCCAGCGGATAGGGATCATGCGGCAGCTTGTTGCGCGTGGTCACGGGCTTGGTGCCCAGTAGGAGCCGCCCGCCCTCCACACGGACTTCGTAGCTGGGGACGCGGTCGGCCTCGAAGCCGGGCTCGCCTTCGCCGGTACGCCAGTGGAACTTGTAGTGGTGCCAGGGACAGACCACGTAGTCGCCGTCCAGCGTGCCTTGCCCGAGCGGGCCGCCCGCGTGATTGCAAACTCCGGAGATGGCGCCGAATTCGCCGTTGCGGCAGGTAATGGCGATCGCAGTCTTTCCGAGATGCACCTCGGTCACGGGTTTCTGCTCAAAGTCCTTCGCCAGGCCCAGGTCCTGCCATTCGGCGTTTTGTGCGGGGCTCATTTCGGCGCCTCTTCTGTTGACCTCTCTCCAGCTCGGCCCTGATTGTCACTCATTATTTTGAAAAAGTGATGGTCTACAAGACGATTTTTAGCCAGGTGCTGGAAGCACAAAGGTTGTGCGGGTTGAAGGCTCCCTCCAGGTGTGTCTCCTAGATCGATTTCACTGGGATCGCGGTCAGGTCTTCCACCAGATCCACTTCTTTTTGCAGGAAGGGCTCGGCGTACTTCACGCCCGCCAACGTCCCATAAAAACTCGCCATCGCCGCGACGCGGTCGCGTATCTCCGCCTGGGCAGGGAAGTCTGCGGCGCCGGCTTCCTGGTCGGTGAACTGCGAGGTGTAAGCGTACACCGCCTTGAGGCGGGCCTCGAACTGCGCGCTGATGTCCACCACGAACGTTGGCCGGATGTCGTAGTAGAGCGTGGCGTACACGATCTTGAACGGACGATGCGGCTTGCCTTCGAGCTCGAGCTTGGTCAGACCGGCGAGGAAGCAGGCTTCATATCCCAGCGTCGAGCAAGTGTAGTGGTCGGGATGACGCCCCTTCCAATAAGGCAGGACGACCACGCGCGGGCGCGTCTCGCGGATCACACGCGCGACCTTTAGGCGGTTCTCCCAGGTGTTCTCGACGCGCGCGTCTGGGATATCGAGCGCCTGCCGCCACGCGACCTTCAGGATGCGAGCGGCGGCGGCGGCCTCCGCTTCGCGCTCGGCGGCGGTGCCGCGTGTCCCCATCTCGCCGCGCGTGAGGTCGAGGATGCCAGTGCGCTGGCCCTTCTCCGCCATCTTCAGCATGGTGCCGCCGCAGGTCTGCTCCACATCATCGCGATGCGCGGCGATCGCCAGGACGTCTAACGGTGTACTCATATCGGAGGGTTAGAGTACGCGGCAGGTTCGACGGTCGCAACCTTTAGGCTTACTTCTTGCGCTCGACCAGGAAGTTCGCCAGCTGCTTCAGCGTCTCGCCACGCTCACCAAAGAGTGCCAGCGCGCGCTCGCCGCGCCCGATGAGCGACTCCGCCTGCACCAGGGACTCGTCGATGCCGAACAGCGCCGGATACGTCGCCTTCTGCGACGACTTATCTTTGCCGGCGGTCTTGCCCAACTGCTCGGAAGACTGCGTCACGTCGAGCACGTCGTCGATGATCTGGAAGGCCAGGCCCACGCACTTGCCGAACGTTCGCAGCGCCTGCTCCTGCTCGGGTGCAGCGCCGGCGTAGATGGCGCCGGTGACCAGCGCCGCCGTGATGAGCGCGCCCGTCTTCGACTCGTGGATCAGCTTCATGGTCGAAGACCCGGGCAGGGTGCGTTCGGCTTCGAGGTCCATGACCTGGCCGCCGATCATGCCATTCACCGTGCCGGTGGCGCGCGCGGTCTCGAAGATGATGCGCACGCGCGCCTCGGCTGGGCACTTCAGCTTGCTCAGCACTTCGTAGGCGTAGGTCTGCAGCGCGTCGCCCGCGAGGATGGCGATGGCCTCACCGTAGACTTTATGGCAGGTCGGCTTGCCGCGGCGCAGGTCGTCGTTGTCGAGGGCGGGCAGGTCGTCGTGGATGAGCGAGTAGGTGTGCAGCATCTCGAGTGCGGACCCGAGCTCCTCCACGCCTTCCGGCAGCGTGCCCGTGACCACGCGCGCGGCCTCCATGGCCAGGATGGGCCGCAGGCGTTTGCCGCCCGCGAACACGCTGTGCCGCATCGCCTGGTGGATGGAGGCGGGCGCGGTCGTTCCCTCCGGCAGCAGGCGTTCGAGTGCCACGTCTGTCAGACGCTGGCCTTGTTCCAAGACTTCCTTGAGCATGGATGGCTGAGAAGTATAGCCGAAGAATGTGGCGCCGCCACTAGCCCGCGGGCATGCGTGCGGGCAGAAGAAAGGCGCGAGCGTGTGCCCACGCCTATCCCAAACGAAGTTGACTAAGCGGCACTGCCGCGCGCCATGGCGTGCTTACTGTCGGCAGCGAGCACGATGCCGCGGACATCCGACGTATGGCAGCAATCGAGCGCGCCGGCGGCGAGGGCGCGCGTCCACAGCTCTTCGTCGGCCAGGCGATGCGTGCACACCACCGCGGTTGCGGGCAGCTCGCGGCGCAGCAGCTCCACCTCCGGCAGCGATGCCATCTCGAGGTCGATCACCAGCAGGTCAGCGCGGTGTTTGGGCACGGACGCGAGCACTTCTTCGAGGGTGCGCGCGATGTGGACAGCTTTGAAGTGAGTGTGCAGGGAGGCGGCCAGGGTCTCGGCGGACTTGGGGTCGCTTTGCGCGACGACCACGGTCAATGGCTTCATAACGCACCTTGTGCCGGTCTGTTGTTCGTCTCTATGTCCGGCGGCGGAGGCGCAGCGCACAGTGCGGCGCGGTGGTTATCGTTTGGCCTGTGTCTTATCGCCCAGAGTGTCGAAAGGCTCAGGCTGAAGCTTTCCATTCTGCTTGAGCAGGATCTCCACCTTGCCCTCGGCCGTCTCCAATTCCTTGCGGCAGGAGTTGGAGAGCTGGATGCCTTCTTCAAAAAGCGTGAGCGCTTTCTCGAGCGGAAGGTCTCCCTTCTCGAGCTCGTTCACGATCTTTTCCAAACGCTGAAGGCACTCCTCAAACTTGGGCAAGTCACCTGCTCCGTGGGGATTTTAACCCGAAAAAATTTCCACTTGAAGAAAATCGTGAGTCGATGCTGGACTCGTCACGTGAAAAGCTAGCCAATTGTGCAATCTGGCATCACGCCATCCGCTACACCGACGCCCGCTGCGAAGAGCCCAGGGCTTCCAGCACGTCCACCGCCGCCGAGTAACGTCCCAGAGGCGCGGATATCTGCGCGCCCTGCACCACCCCACGGATGCGCACCAGCATCTCGCGCGCGATCGCGATACCTTCGGCGCGGGCGGCCTCAGCGTTGGCGCAGCGCGCCATGCGCTCCACGATCGCATCCGGCACGGAGACGCCCAGCTCGTTCTTCATGAACTCGGCATTGCGCACGCTCACCAGCGGCCATATGCCCGCGACGATGGGGACCTTGTGATGCTCCACGCGCTTCAGGAAAGCCTCTAACAGCGCCACGTCGAACACTGGCTGCGTGACGGCATAATCCGCCCCCGCCTCGACTTTGTACTCGAAGCGGCGCACCTCTTCATCGATATTCGGCAGCCCGGGGTTCGCGCCTACGCCCACTACGAACGCGGTCGGCTCGCCGATGGGATTGCCGCCGATGTCGAGGCCCTTGTTCAGGTTCGCGACCAGGTTCACCAGGCCGATGGCATCAACGTCGAAGACCGCCGTGGCGTCGGGATAGTTGCCCAGCTTCGGCGGATCGCCGGTGATGCATATCAGGTTGCGGATACCCACCGCGTGCGCGCCCAAGAGATCACTCTGCATCGAGAGCACGTTGCGATCGCGGCAGGTGTAGTGCAGCACGGCTTCGATCCCCACCTGCTGCTGTATGAGGTAGGAAAGCGCCTGCGCACTCATGCGGGCGGAGGCGCGCGGACTGTCGGGGATATTCACCGCGTCCACGCCCACCGATTGCAGGAAGCGGGCACCCTCGATCTCCTTGGCGGCGTCCGTCCCTTTCGGCGGCACGATCTCGATCATGGTGACGAACTCGCCGGAGGCGAGCCGCGCGCCCACGCGCGAGCGCTTTCCCAGTGGCGCGGTCTCGACTTTGTGCGAGGCCTCGCGCGCCGTGGTCGCGATCTGGAATCCCTTGCCCGCCGCTTTCGCTCCGGAAGCGGAGAGCGCGGAGCGCATCGCCCGCGTGTGCTCGGGAGTAGTGCCGCAGCACCCGCCCACCAGACGCACTCCCGCCGCGACGAACTTGCGCGCGTAACTCGCCATGTACTCGGGCGAGCAGAGATAGATGTTGCGGCCCTCTACCGCGTGCGGGACGCCGGCGTTCGGTTGCGCCGAGAGCGGCTTTGCCGTCGCCGCGCGCACGCGCTCGATGGTTTCGAGCATCGCCACCGGACCCACGCTGCAGTTGATGCCAATGACGTCGGCGCCCCAGTCGGTAAGCTTCGCGGTAAAGGTCTCGGGGCTCGACCCATCCAGGCAGTTGCCCTCTTCGTCTATGGTCACCTGTGCCACCACCGGCAGCGTGGCATCGACCTCGCGCGCGGCCAGCATCGCCTGGTGCAGCTCTTCCAGGTAGCCAAAGGTCTCGAGGATGAGCAGGTCCACGCCGCCTTGCTTCAGCGCTGCGATCTGTCGGCGGAAGGCGTCGCGCGCTTCCTCACGCGCCGTCTTTCCCAGCGGCTCGATGCGCACGCCCAGAGGCCCCACGGAACCGGCTACGTAGACTTCGCGAGTCTTCGGGACAGCCGCGCGCGCCAGCTGCGCTCCGGCAAGGTTCAGAGCGTGTACTTGATCGGCCAATCCGTGGCGCGCGAGCCGGAAGGCGTTTGCCCCAAAGGTGTTCGTTTCCAGCACCTCGGCGCCGGCTTCCACGTACTCGCGATGGATGTTGCGGATCAGTTCCGGCTGCGACTGGTTGAGCTCGTCGTAGCATCGATTGATGAAAACGCCCTTCGCATACAGCAGCGTGCCCATCGCGCCATCGCACAGCACGGCTCGTTGCTCGAGTAGTTCGAGGAAGGGGTGACGCATCCTTCGAGCATAGCAGCGTTTTTCGGTGGGTTCGAGCGCGAGTCACCGAACGCGCGATTCCGCTCGCCGAACGGCATATTCCACGCGCCGGCGGGTGGCACGGGGGCCCGCGTCGCTCTGCTATAATCCACTACTCAGCCTTTCATATCGTGTTTTGAGGAGCCTGGCTTTTGCAGCGAGCGGCTTGCGCAATCATAGCGATCCTTCTTGTTTCCGTCCTCCTGGCCTCCTGTGGCGGCAGCTCCCCCAATCCCAGCGCGCCCATCATCAGCGGCCTTACCAAACGGGCATTCGTCTCCAACCAGTTCAGCGGCGCGATCGACATCGTGAATGCGGCTACTGATACCCTGAGCACGCACCGCATCATCCCCGACCCCAACCCCACGATCATGTCGCTCTCGCCCAACAAGGCGACCACGCTCGTGTTCTCCAGTTCCACCAACCGGCTGGACGTGATCAGCAACAACGACGAGACGATAGCCGGCTCTCTTCAGCTCGCGGATAGGACAGATAGTTTTTTCTATCTTCCTGACAATCGGACGGTGATGGTTGCGGTCCGCAATACCGGCCAGGTGATCACTTGGGATACGGTCGCCGGCGCTACGGTGAGCGTTACGCCACCCGCGCCGAACGTCCGCTGGATCGTGTCCAGCGGGAATGGCCGCACCGTCCTGGGCTTCCCCGACGATGCCAGCAATACCGTCTACATCATCGATACCACGGCGAGCCCGCCTTCGATCACGAGCAGAACAGGCTTCGACCGGCCGGTGTCGGCGGTCTTCTCCAGTGACGACAGCAAGGCGTATGTGCTGAATTGCGGCCCGGAATGTGGCGGTACCACCGCCAGCGTGCAGGTACTGAACATCGCCGGATTGACCTTAGGAGCGAATATGCCCGTCCCAGCCGCCACTCACGGGCTGCTCAATGGGAACACGCTCTATGTCGCGGGCACGCCTCCCGCGACCCCGTGCCTGAACAACGTGAATCAACCCACCTGCGGATCGCTCTCCAAGCTCGACGTCTCTGCCGGTCTGGGTGCGCCGACCTCCTATGAGATCAACAACGGCTTCCACGACCACATGCTGCTGAGTCCGAACAACCAGCTGTTCATCGGCGCCGAGTTCACCTGCACCGTGAATCTCCCCAACGGCAACGGATGTCTCTCCATCTTCAATACTTCCGCTAACACCGTCACCATCTCACCGCCGTGCGGTGCCACTTGCGGGGGATTGAGCGACGTGACCGGCATGGCCGCCATCAGCGGCCGCAACGTCGTTTATGTGGTCGAGGGCGGCGAGCTGCACGTCTACAGCACTTCCACTGACGCTCTTCAGCCTAGCCCCAATGCGGACACCGTCGGCAGATCCTGGGACGTGGTCGCGCCCGATTAGCGCGCCACGGATCCGATGCCATCGGCCGCGCTCTAGCGCGGCCTTTCTCTCTGGCTAGTTTGCAGGCTCCAGCCTCAGGGTGTGAGCCGCCGCCTGCCGCACCGCATCGTGGGAGAAGGGGAGCGGGAAGCTTCCGCCTTCCGACCATGCCTTCCACTGATCCATGTAATAAGGACTGAATATCTGTCCCGACTGCCCCGTCACGATGTTCGAGATCGAGCCATCGAGGTCGCCCAAGTCGATGGTGAAGCGTTGCGACGCGCCGAAGCCACGGCCAGCGGCTTTCACCGTATATGCGTTGCCCGGCTGCGGCACCGTTCCCGGACCCGACCAGTGATTCAACACCGGGACGCCGCCGAACAGCGGATGTTGCAGTGATAGCGGCAAGAATCTCCCCCAGGTCCACTGGCCAAGGTCGCGCGGCGCGTCTTTATCGGTGACGGCCCGCTCCACCGCCGCGGCGAGCAGCTCATCCCAGCTCGCCACCCCCTTGGGTAGCCAGCGCTGCGGCTGCCGTAGCAACAAGCCTTCGAGGGCCACCGATTGCATCCCCCACGAATATTCTTTGTACACGCCGCTCATTACCCGGCGCGGCCGCGTGCTCGCCGCCGCTTCCGAGTCCGGGCCCCCAAGGTAGCGCTCGAGCAACAGCTGCCAAAGGTATCGGCGCGTCACGCTGGTCAGCACGGGCGCGGCCGAATCCGCCGTCACGCGGCCATCCCACGTACGCAGGATGTCGGCGGCTCTGCGCGCGCTCTCCGAAGGGTTGCGGGCGTGGTCGATGGCGTAGACCATGCGCTCGGCGGTAAAACGATCGAAGTCGGAGTACACGTCCATCTCCAGCGCCAGCATATCGTTCGGACCGAACTTACGGCCCGAGCCGAGCATGCGATAGATACGCTCCTGGCGGTACGGGGGGAACCACTGGTTGCCGGCCATGTACTTGTAGCCGTCAGGCGTGATGCGCGCGTTCGCGGTGGCGAGCATCCCATTCTCCGGATCGAACACTTGCGGCAGCTCGTTGAAGGGGATGTATCCAGCCCACTCGTGCGCGCCGTCGGCACCGGCGACCGGCAGATTGCCCTCCCAACCGTTGCGGATGGGTATAGCGCCCGTCGCCTGGTAGCCGATGTGGCCGTCCACATCGCCATACACCACGTTCAGCGACGGTGCGACGTGACGCGACCAGGCCGCGCGGAACTCCGTCCAGTCGGTCGCCGTGTTCAGGTCCCAGTAGATCGACGATGGCGCAAGCTTCTCGTCGTAGATGTTCCAGCGCAACGCGATCTTGCGCGTCTCTTCGGGGACGATCCCGGTGATGACCGGCCCGTGCCGCGTCACCACCACGTCGAGTGCGACATCCGGGGCGTCCTTCACCTTGATCACCTCGCGGCGATGTTCCGGCTTCTGCCAACCTTGCGGCGTCTTGTACTCCCCGGCGCCGTTGAATTCTTCGACGTAAACGTCTTCCACGTCCGGCCCCAGGTTGGTGTAGCCCCACGCAATCCGCCGGTTGTGGCCCGCGATGATGTATGGGAAGCCGGGAACCGTGACGCCGGCCGCGTTTAACTGCTTGCCCTCGCTCGGCTGCGTGAGTTCCAGGTGCGCCTCATACCAGATGTTCGGGATGTGATGTTCGAGGTGCATGTCGTTCGAGAGCAGCGGCTTGCGGCTCACCGTGTGCGCCCCCGAGACCACCCAATTATTCGAGCCGGGAACCGGCTTCTCTTCATCACCCACGGCGTCACTCGCCATAGCCACGCTCGCAAGGGGCAGCAGCTCACGCCAGCGGCGCAGCCGCGTGACGGCGGAGTCGTCGTCCGTGGGCTGCTCGTCTTCGTTCATCGGCGGCTCGTCGGGCGAGATGCGCTTCGACTTCGCGGTCGGTGGATGGTCCCGCCATGACGTGGTCGGATAAAGATCTTTCAACAACTCCGGCGGCACCTTGGTCGCAACTTTCTCCCGTGCCAGGTCGTCGGCGTAGTAGCCGTGATTCAGCGACTCCACCATGTTCAGCACCACGACCATGCAGTCTTCCGCGGTCCAATCGCGCGGCTGGTAGCGCAGCAGCCGGAACTCGATAGGGAACTGTCGCCGCGCGCGCTGCTGTTCGATCAGGGCATTCACGCCGCGCGCGTAGGCTTCGAGGTGCGACCGCTCGCGCGCGGGCAGCGCAGCGAACGCGCGTTGCGCCACCGGACGTAGCATCAGCGTGCGTTGAGCGCGGTCGACCTTGAGCATGTCGCTGCCGAAGAAGTCCGCTCCAAATATCTCGCTCAGTTCGCCCCCGGCAAAGCGCCGGCTCACGTCCATCTGCCACAAACGGTCTTGCGCAGTGACGAACCCCTGCGCGAAGAAGAGGTCGTCTGGGGTAGCGGCAAGGATGTGCGGTACACCCTGGTGGTCGCGCGTCACCGTGACCGGCGCGCTCAGGCCGCGCAGGCGGATGCTCCCTTCGACCTGCGGAAGCGCCCTGCGCGCCGTCGCGTAGAACCACGCGGCCAGGCCGGCAAGCGCGAGCGTCACCACCAGCAACAAGGCAACGGCGGTGCGCACGATGATGCGGCGGACGCGTGGGCGGACGGGAGCGAGCGTCGGGGTAGCCATCAGTGTTTGGATCCGAAAGTTCGATTGTATGGAGCGGGAGGGCCAACCCACAATCAGGCAAATCGCGTAAGTGGCCGCGGCCTGATGTATTCTGATGGCCGCTTCAGGCGGAACCACTCACCGATGCTGCAAAAACGGATCGACGACCAGGCTTCCATCTCGCGCGAACAGGTGCGCGAGGCGCAGGAGCTCTTCTATAAGCACCTGAAAAAGGTCGGCCTGAAGCACACCGACCAGCGCGACACCATCCTGCGCACCTTCCTCGAGACCCGCGACCACCTCTCCACCGACGAGCTCCACCGCCTGGTCAAAAAGAAAGACGCCAAGATCGGCTTTACCACCGTCTACCGCACGCTCAAGCTCCTCGCCGATTGCGGTCTCGCCAGCGAGGTCGCTTTCCACGATGGCGTCGCCCGCTTTGAGCATCAGTACAACCGCCGCAGCCACCATCACATGGTGTGCACCGAATGTGGCGGCTCGGTCGAATTCTTCTCCCCTGAGGTCGGTAAGCTGGAACAGGAGATCGGCCGCAAGCACCACTACTTCACCACCCGGCACACTTTCCAGATCTATGGCGTCTGCGAGGAGTGCCGCAAGAAGCAGACCCGCCGGCTGGTCTAAGTGCCCGCTAGCGCACCTAGGGTGATTTCCTGCCTTTTTTTCTTCCAAGCAGCCGGAAACTTTGCTACCGTCCGCGACATCACCTTCATGCGGACATGCTGGCCCACGGGGGTCTGCGGGGTAGCATGCGGCATGACCATCCGAGTTTCAGGAGGAATCACATGGGTTCACCAGGCACGGCGCCGGCACCGGCAGCCGGTAGCGGTTCATCGGATAACATCATCGGGTTGCTCTGTTATTCGCCCGTTGGATTGATCGCGGATATCTTCGTTCTCGTGGCGGAGCCCTATAAAAACAGCAAGTTCCTCCGCTTTCACGCTTTCCAGTCGCTCTTCCTTTGTGCGGCAGCTTTCGTGATCAGCATCGGCTTGGGCATCCTCGCCGTCATTCTGGGAATGATCGCTGGCCCGCTGGCCCTGATCGTCTTCCCACTCCAGATGGTGTTCGGCCTCGGCATCATGGTCCTCGCGGTCATCATGATGATCAAGGCTTACGGCATGCAGACGACGCAATTGCCGGTCATTGGGAAACTGGCGGAAGCGCAGGCCAATAAGTAGCCACCACGTTTCTTCCAACGGCGCGGTCCTGCTTCGCGGGGCCGCGCTTTTCTCTTTCCCGCCACCCTCGACTTGACACTTTGCTCGCGGGATGAGATTCCTATCCACTTCTGTCTCGAGGGTGGCATTGGACAGGAAGGGGCGGCGTGCAGGTAAAAGTCTTCTACCACGACAAGTGTTTCGATGGCGCCGCGTCGGCGGGCCTGTTCTCCCGCTTCTATCGCGAGCGCGTCCGCGAGGACGTTGAGTTCCTCTTCCACGGTCTGGTGCATCGCGCCGGCGCGCTCTTCAACGAGGCCGAGTTCACCGGCGACGAGAATGCCATCGTCGACTTCAAGTACTCTAGCTCCCCCCGCATCACCTGGTGGTTCGACCACCACCAGAGCGCCTTCCTCACCCCGGACGACGCCTCGCACTACGAGCGCCAACAGAGCAATAAGAAGTTCTTCGACCCGGACTACAAGTCCTGTAGCAAGTTCATTGCAGACGTTGCGCAGCAGCGCTTCGGCTTCGAACCCGCTCCCGTGGCCCAGCTCATCGAGTGGGCCGACATCATCGACGGCGCCCAGTTCAAGGACGCCAGCATCGCCGTCGAGATGAAGGAACCGGCCATGCGACTGGCCATGATCATCGAGTCCACCCCGGACCCCACCTTCACCCCGCGGCTCATCCCCGTGATGGTCACCCGGTCGCTTGCCGAAACCTTGCAGGAGCCCTTCGTCGCCGAGCTCTTGCCGCCGCTGCTCGAGCGCCACAAGAAGTCCATCGAGATCATGCGCCAGCGCACCGAATGTAAGCACGGCACCGTCTTCTTCGACGTCACCGATCAGGAGCTCGAGGGCTACAACAAATTCATCCCCTACTATCTCCACCCGGAATGCGTCTACAGTGTGGGGTTGAGCAAGAGCTCTTTCCGGACTAAGGTCTCGGTCGGGTCGAACCCGTGGGCGCGCACCGAGAACATGGTGAACCTGGCGCACATCTGCGAGCGCTACGGCGGTGGGGGACACGCCCGCGTGGGTGCCATCTCGTTCGAGCCCGGCCAGACTGAGCGTGCGCGGCAGGCGGCAAAAGAGATCGTGGACGAGCTGCGCGCCAGCGCCACGTCCACCCCGAAAAAGTGAGCCTCTCGCCGGATTAAGGTCTGCCGTGATCCTCACGTAACTACCTGATTCCATGAATCTTAGACGACCTATTGAAGCAGAGTAGATGCGTCTCTAAGGTGGGCTCACCCCTGGAAATGCTCTTGTGCGCTGCGCACCCTGGCTGCTTGGAGACGCCGTCGCCAAGAGGAGTCGGAGATGCGTTCCGCAGCCTTGAGATAGCCTTGCTGGCCGTCGCGACAGATCTCTACCAGGTTCGTCAGGGTGCTCGCTGCTACCTCATGCGCCATGGGGCCCCCGCCAGTACTGCTGGATTTGCGCCGATGTTTGTCCGATGGCGGGATGTGGCGCGGGTTTGTCCCAGGAGCGCCGGAAATCGAGGGTTGCTGGAACACTCCGCTCCCCTGGGCCATCCCTGCCGATTCGCCCAGCCCAGCCTCTATCTAGGCGTATACTTAAGAGGTCTTGTTCGCATCCTTCCGCTGCCCCACCGACGCGGTTTCTTGCGCGACTGATTTCGCACTCATTCCCAATCCGACATCTTTCCAACCAGCAGCAGGCCACCTCAGGGGGTGACCATGGGTTCAGCAAGCTTTACCAAGCGTCAGAAAGAACATGCCCGGCAGGAAAAGCAGAAAATGAAGGCCGAGCGCCGTTTGCAGCGTAAACAGGAGAAGCTCAATCCCTCCGCCGAAGTGACCGACGAAATGCTCCTGGCCGAAGGCCAGCTCGGGGAGCAGGAGCCAACCGCCGAGGGCGCGGACGCCCAGGAAGCGGGCGCCCCACGGGCCCCAGGAGCCGACGATGGCGTTTAAGTCCAGACTGAGTTCGCCGCTACAGGTGCCGCCCTCGGCCTTTGAGCGCAACGTTTTGCTGCTCGACGTGACCGAGACGCGGTCCCTGGCACGCGCCACCGCGCTCCGTACCCTGGGCGCAACGGTGCAATGCGCCTTCACCGTGGAGGCAGCCCGCTTGGCATGGAAGCCGGGTTCGCATCAGCTCGTGATGATCGACCTCAGCGACGGTGGCGCCGTCTTCCAGCAGTTCTATCAGGACGCGCAAGCCGCCAGTGCGAAGCAGGCCTTCGCTTTCTATACTTCGGAGCCGCCCTACCTGTCTTCTACCCCGGTGGAGGCAGCCGCAACCAGCGCCACCTCGCCGCGGCGCAAGGCGCCAGCAAAACCTGGGGCCAGGGTGGATAATGGCGGGCGTTCGCAGATGGCGGCAGCCAGCGGACGCATTGCTGCCTTGCGCCCGCGCGAGCATTCCCGCGCGGAACGCAGCACCAAAGCCGGTCGCAGCCTCTCCTTCGGAGATGCGGTGAAGGCCGCCGAGAACAGCGCCAACGGCAAGTAGAGCCGCTAGCTGTTCGGCGCAAGAGTGACGCGCGAACATTTTTGTTTTTGGGTCATGTTTTGTTTGGGCCATGCAGGTAGCAGCTTTGTGGAGGAAACACGTGAAGATCTACGTTGGGAATCTGCCTTTTGACGCAACCGAAGACGAAGTGCGCCAGATGTTCGAGCCGCATGGCGCTACCACCTCAGTCAGCATGGTGAACGACAACATGACCGGCAGGTTCCGCGGTTTTGGTTTCGTCGAGATGAGCGATGCGGACGCCGCCAAGGCGATCGCTGCGCTCAACGGTAAGGACCTGCGCGGACGCGCCCTCACCGTGAACGAGTCCCGCCCCAAGACCGGCGGCGGCGGCGGACGCGGCGGTGATCGCGGCGGACGTGGCGGCGGTGGTGGTGGCCGTGGCGGCTACGGCGGCGGTGGTGGTGGCGGTGGTCGCGACCGCTGGTAACTGCTCCCGCGGCGAACACGAAAGCCTCATGGGAAAACGAACGGCACGCCGAAGCGTGCCGTTCATGATTCCTATCTGTGTCTCGCTGACCGCTTACACGTAGCGCTGCAGCACTTCTCCTGGTAAGCGCACCATGCGCGAATCCTTGCCCACCGGCGTAGGCACGTAGTTCGATGTGTCCACCGGACCCACTCGCTCTTCCGCTGCCAGGTCACCCTCGACCGTCATGCGTTCGATCTTCACGCCCAGCGTGCGCTCGAGCTTGATCAAGTCGGTGCGCTCCGTCCAGTTCACGAAGGTGGTGGCGATGCCACGCGCGCCCGCGCGGGCGGTGCGGCCCACGCGATGCACGAAGTCTTCCGCCAAAGTGGGGAAGTCGTAGTTCACGACGTGCGCGATATCGTCCACGTGGATGCCGCGCGAGGCCACATCCGTCGCGATCAGCAATTGCGAGCGCCCGCGCTGGAAGTCGGCCAGCGCCGCGTTGCGCTGCGGTTGGGAACGATCGCCGTGGATCATCCCCGCCTTGAATCCGTCGCGGGTCAGGCGCTTGGCCAGCCGCTCGCATCCGCGCTTGGTGCGCGCGAATACCAGGTAGCGGCCCGGCTCGTCTTGCAATAGCTTCTCGAGCAGCGCCATCTTCCTGTCGTTCGAGACCTCGTAAGCCCGCAGTGTCACATTCTCGTGCGGTTTGAGCGTGGAGCCCACCTCGACCCGGACCGGGTTCTTGAGGTAATCGCCCACCAGGTGCCGCACGCTCGCTTCGAGCGTCGCCGAGAAGCACATCGTCTGGCGCTTCTTCGGCAGCCCGGCCACGATGCGCTTGATCGCTGGGATGAATCCCATGTCGAGCATGCGGTCAGCTTCGTCGAGCACCAGCACTTTGAGCTTGCTCAAGTCGATGAGCCGGCGGTCGACCAGGTCTTCGAGGCGTCCGGGGGTGGCGATCACGACCTCCGCGCCTGCGCGCATCGTCTTGATCTGGTCTTTTTCGGAGAGGCCGCCCACGATCTGCGCCGCGGGAGGAAACTTCTTGCCGCGCAGCAGGTCGTATTGTCCGACGATCTGCATCGCCAGCTCGCGCGTGGGGACGAGCACCAACGCGTAGACGCCATTCGGCTTCTGGTGGAGCATCTGCTCCATGATGGGAAGCAGGAAGGCGAGGGTCTTGCCCGTGCCCGTCTGGGCGGTGGCAAGGATGTCGCGACCTTCGAGGGCGGGCGGGATGGTGATGGCCTGGACCGCAGTTGGGGTAACAAAATCGGCTGCCGCCAGACGGTCCTGTAGATAGGCCGATACCGGCAGTTCTGAGAACTGTTTCATTTTAAGTTGTAGCTTTCCTAAGACGCGTGGCGGCTGCAAACGAGAATCCGCTGTTTGCTGGGCGCAGGACGCTGTCTTCGGCTGATGTCGCGGAATGCTTAGACGGGAGGAAAGAAGAGGCAGGGTTCAGTCAGTGACTTGAATCGACCCACCGCACGCTCACGTGCGATATCAACGCATAAACAGTTTAACACAGCTGCCCGGGACTGCACCAGAGTCTGTGCAAACGTATCGTGCCGCGTACCGGGTTTGTTACCCCCAGGTCCGCCAACCTGCCTCTCTGGTAGCATCGTCTGCCTTATGGCAGAGGTGGCCGCAGCGACGACGTCCCCGGCGAAGACCATGCGCGCCGTCCAGATCACCGCTTACGATGGCAAGCCGGAAAGCCTTCGCGTGGTCGACCTGCCACTCCCGCGACCCGGCCCCGGCGAGGTGCTGGTCAAGGTAGCGACCTCGCCCATCAACCCTTCCGACCTTATGTTTATCCGCGGCCTCTACGGCCTCAAGAAGCCACTCCCCGCCACCCCTGGTTTCGAAGGCAGTGGCACGGTGGTCGAATCCGGCGGCGGATTCCTGCCCCGCCTGTTGCAAGGGAAGCGCGTCGCCTGCCACGCCGCCGATCCGAAAACCACGGGCGGGATGTGGGCGGAGTATCTGGCCACGCCGGCGAGCGCGTGCGTCCCATTGAAGGGAAGCATCGCCCTCGAACCAGCGGCCATGATGCTGGTGAACCCGTTCACCGCCTGGGCGCTGGTCGGTGAAGCGCAGCGCGGCGGACATCGCGCCATCGTGCAGACGGCGGCAGCGAGCGCCTTGGGCCGGATGGTCGTCCGCCTGGCGAAGAGCCGTGGTATCCCCGTGATTAACGTCGTGCGCCGCCCGGAGCAGGTCGGGTTGCTGCGCAGCCTGGGCGCGCAGCACGTGCTCGATAGCAACAGCTCGGGCTTCGACGAGATATTGCGCAACCACTGCCGCGAGCTCGGAGCCACCATCAGCTTCGACGCCGTTGCCGGAGAGATGTCCGGACGCGTGCTGCGCGCGCAGCCAAAGGGCTCGCGCATGGTCATCTATGGCGCGCTCTCGCTCGCCGCCGTCCAGGTCGAACCGGGCTCGCTCGTCTTCGAAGAAAAGTCGGTCGAGGGTTTCTGGCTTAGTGCATGGCTGAAGAAGCGCAACATCATCACGCGTGCCCGCATCGCCGGGCAGGTGCAGAAGCTGCTGGCGAGCGAGTTGAAGAGCGAGGTCCGCGCCCGCCATCCGCTCGATCAGGCGCAACGTGCCTTGCAGGAGTACGCCGCCGATATGACCAGCGGAAAGGTCCTGCTTGTGCCTTAGCTCCTTGAATTGTCATTCCGAGGAGCCCGCCGCGACGGGCGACGAGGACCCTGCCGCGGATCGGTTTTTCGCATTCCCTTATCCACTTTTCTGGTCCGTTTCAGCGCGGCAGGGGCGCGAAACGGGGCCCGCGAAAGTGGTCCATTGTGGCCAGACAGTCCATCCTAGCCACTTCTATCATGTTGGATAGCGAAGAGGTACAGCATGGAAACCTTATTGATCGTTCTTTTGGTGCTGTTTTTGCTCGGCGGCGGAGGCTGGGGATACTCGCGCTGGCGCAGCTAGCGCAATCAGCAGCATGACCGCGTGACCAGGCTGCTTTCTCCTATTGTCAACATTAAGGGGGGAAGCTCGATCTGGAGATAGACCCGTGAACCCTCTTTCAGGTACAGGTAGGAGCACATAGCGACACTCGGCTACACGCTGCCGTCGGTTCGTGAACTGACGTTCAGAAGAACGGAGGACTCCGCAATGTTGTTGATCGTGATTATCATTTTGGTGTTGCTTCTAGGTGGCGGTGGCGGGTACTACGGCCATAGCCGCTGGGGTTACGGTGGGGGTGCGGGCATAGGACTAGGCACCATATTAGTGATTCTCCTCATTGCCTACCTGTTGGGGGCTTTCCGCTAAGGTGAAGCCCGCCACCCCACCATTCCGCAACGACAACGAACGGAGGGGTTAGGGACGCTCCGGGCGGCTAACGGAAGTCCCGCTCCGTAATCAGGCAAAATCCAACCAATCAACGATAAGGAGAAAACAAATGAAGCCGAGTACGAAGGATGAGATTAAAGGCGCCTTCCATGAAGTGAAAGGCACAGTGAAAGAGAAGGCGGGCCAAGTCACCAACAGCCCTGACTTAGAGGCTGAAGGCAAAGCCGAACACATCGCCGGCAAAGTTGAAAAGAAGGTCGGGCAGATCGAAAAGGTGTTCGGGAAGTGAATTCGAGCGGGGGGTGGGGGGTGGCCCACACAAGCCGGTTTCGCTTGAGCGGGAGGAAGGGTCTGCGAATCTTCCTCCTCTCACCTACTTGCTCTATCCACGTGAGCAATCCCTATCGCGTCAGCGCAGATGCCACCGCAGGAGTACCATTTGTTGAATGATTACTGAGCACATCTTCGCGCCCGAGGCTCCAGGGAAGAAGTGTCGCTATTGTGAACGTGAAACCGCGAACCGATGCCAAAGCTGCGCTGACAAGAAGTACGTATGTGAGGATGCAGACTGCCAGCGTCAGCACGCGGCGGAGTTCCTAATGGGCATCGAACCCTAGCGGCTCCACAACGGGCCGGTTTTCGCTCTATTCCTCGTCTCCGCCGAGCTGGTCCGGCTTCAACCGGCGGAAAGGTTCTGCTTGTGCTTTAGCTCCTTGAATTGTCATTCCGAGGAGCCCCGCCGCAATCGAAGAGGAACCTGCTGTTGTTGTTTGCAGCGGCACACCCGTAGTGGAACCACAACGACCTCAACTACAATCAGGCCAGCACGTTGGCCCCGTAGCTCAGTTGGATAGAGCAGCGGTTTCCTAAACCGAAGGTCGGCAGTTCGACTCTGCCCGGGGCCTCCAGAACCTCTTCTGCCACGCTCCCGCAACCCCTTCGCAAGCTATAATGTAGATAACAATGTCGCTCAAATATTCCATCGTCGTCCCGTTCCACAACGAGGAAGAGTCCGTCACCGAGCTCTACGACCGCCTCAAAGCTGTCATGGAAACCGCCGGCGAACCCTTCGAGTTCGTCTTTGTCGACGATGGCTCGCGCGACCACACCTTCCGCCTCTTGCAGGACATCGCCGCGGTCGATAGCCGCGTCGTCGTCGTCAAACTGCGCCGCAATTTCGGCCAGACCTCCGCCCTCGCTGCCGGCTTCGATCACGCGCAGGGTGAGTTCGTCATCGCCATGGACGGCGATCTGCAGCACGACCCTGCAGACATCCCCGCCTTCCTCGAAAAACTCGAAGAGGGATACGACATCGTCAGCGGATGGCGCAAGGACCGCGTCGACAACTACGTCATGCGCCGCTTCCCCTCGCGCATCGCCAACTGGCTCATGGCCAAGCTGAGCGGCGTGGACATCCACGATTTTGGCACCACTTTCAAAGCCTATCGCCGCGAGCTGCTGCAAGAAGTCCCACTCTACGGCGAGATGCACCGCTTCATCCCCGCGCTCGCTTCGTGGCACGGCGCGACCATCTGCGAGATCCCCATCAAGAACATCGTGGCCACGCGCAAGTCGCACTACGGCATCTCGCGCACCTTCCGCGTGCTCTTCGACCTGATGACCATCCGCTTCCTGCTGCGCTATCTCACCCGTCCGCTGCACTTCTTCGGACGCTGGGGCGTGCTCAGCGGGCTGGGCGGCTGCGGGATCGCGCTTTGGCTCGGATTCGAGAAGTTCGCGCGCGGCGTGCCCCTCATGGACCACCACGGCCCGCTGATGATCTTCGCCGCCGTCTTGATCCTTGCCGGCGTGCAGCTACTCGCTCTCGGACTGCTCGGCGAGATGCAGGTGCGGCACTACTTCACCGCCTTCGAAGCCACGCCGTATTCCGTGGCCCGCGTCATCCGCACCAAACAAGAAGCCAACGCTTAAGCAGTAGATAGTAGTTCGGAGTTAGTAGTTGGGCGGCGCTCTTCCTAACTCCTATCTACTAACTCCTAGCTACTCTGCTGCCGATACCAATCCACGGTCCGCTTCAAGCCTTCCGCAAAACTCACCTTCGGCTCGTACCCCAGCGCTTCGCGCGCGGCGGAGATGTCAGCCAGCGAGTGCTTCACGTCGCCGGCGCGCTCCGCCGCGTACGCCGCTTCGCCGGAGTATCCGGTCAGCGGCTTGAGCGCGCGGAACACGTCGTTCACCGTCACCCGCTCGCCGCAAGCAACGTTGAACACGCCGCCGCTCACCTTCGCTGCCGGAGCGCTGCACGCCAGCAGGTTGGCGGCTACGCAATTGTCGATGTAGGTGAAATCGCGTGACTGCTCGCCGTCACCGAAGATCGTAGGCTGCTCGCCGCGCAGCATCTGGCTGATGAACTTTGCCAGCACGGCGGAGTACTGCGAAGCCGGATCCTGCCGCGGCCCGAAAATATTGAAGTAGCGCAGCGAAACCGTCTCGAAGCCGTAGCAGTGGCTGAACACGGACACATATTGTTCCCCCGCCAGCTTGGCCACAGCATAGGGCGAGAGCGGACGCGGCATCATGTCTTCGCGCTTGGGCAGTGTGGGCGTGTCCCCATAAGCCGACGAAGACGCCGCATAGACCAGGCGCTTCACCCCGCTGCCGCGCGCCGCCATGAGCACGGCCAGGGTGCCGTCGACGTTCGCGCGGTTCGAGGTTTCGGGATCGAGTACCGAGCGTGGCACGCTTGCGATCGCCGCCTGGTGCAATACGTAATCGGCGCCGCGGCATGCGGCCGACATCTTGGCCGCGTCATTGATATCGATCTCGCGGAAATCGATCTGCTCCAGGACTTCGGCGACGTTCTCCCGCTGGCCGGTCGAGAGGTTGTCCACGCCGCGCACCTGGTCGCCCTGCGCCAGCACCGCGCGGGCCAGCGCTGAGCCGATGAATCCAGCGACCCCGGTGATCACATACACAGCCATGTCGGAAAGATATCACGGTGCTGTTGCTGTTCCAGGCGCCCAGCAAGCGCCGGCCGTCCCTCGGGCCGCGTTATAATGCTGGCTTCGCGATATGAGCAAAGCCATACAGAGCGAGCTTCGACTGGCCAAGCGCATGGCGCGCCTCGGTACCGAGACCGCCTTCGAGGTCCTGGTAAAAGCCCGTGCCCTCGAGGCCAAAGGACGCGACATCGTCCACCTCGAGATTGGCGAGCCCGATTTCGACACCCCGGCAAACATCATCGCGGCCGGCGTCGACGCGCTGCATAAAGGCTTTACCCACTACGGACCCTCTGCCGGACTGCCGCCGTTGCGCGAGACCATCGCGCAATACGTCAGCGAGACGCGCCGCATCAAAGTCATCCCCGAAGAGGTGGTCGTTGTCCCAGGCGGTAAACCAATCATTTTCTTCACTATCCTGGCATTAGTTGAAGAAGGGGACGAGGTCATTTATCCCAACCCCGGCTTTCCTATCTACGAGTCGATGATCCACTTCCTCGGGGCGAAGGCGGTTCCTATCCACCTGCGCGAGGAGATGGATTTCCGCCTCGACGTCAAAGAACTCGCCGGCCTCATCACCGACCGCACCAAGCTCATCATCCTGAACTCGCCACAGAACCCCACCGGCGGGGTGATGGAGAAGAGTGACCTTGAAGGCGTGGCCCGCGCCATCGGCGATCGCGACATCATGGTGCTCACCGACGAGATCTACAGCCGCCTCATCTTCGAGGGCGAGCACCACTCCATCATGTCCATTGACGGCATGAAGGAGCGCTGCATCCTGCTCGACGGCTTTTCCAAGACTTACGCCATGACGGGATGGCGCATGGGCTACGGCGTGATGCGCGCCGATCTTGCCACCCACATCGCCCGCCTGATGACCAACTCCAATTCCTGCACCGCCAGCTTCACCCAGGTCGCCGGCATCGAGGCGCTGCGCGGTCCGCAGGCATCCGTCACCGCGATGTGCGCCGAGTTCAAGCGCCGCCGCGACGTGATGGTCGCCGGGCTGAACAACATCAAGGGCTTCTCCTGCCGCAAGCCCAAAGGCGCGTTCTACGTTTTCCCCAACATCAAGCAGACGGGATGGCCCTCGAAGAAACTCGCCGACGCGCTGCTCGATGACGCCGGTGTCGCCGCGCTCTCCGGGACCGCCTTTGGCGACTTCGGCGAAGGTTACCTGCGCTTCAGCGTCGCCAACTCCATCGAGAACATCCAGAAGGCGCTCGACCGCGTGGGCGGCTGGGCGAAGAAGAATCTGTAGGTTGTGGGGTTACAT
>JALYLW010000074.1 GCA_030774055.1 Acidobacteriota bacterium | reverse complement strand
ACGTAGAACGCCTGCTGCACGAGCTGCTCGACCAGTTCGAGCGCGAGGAGCAGGCCACCAACCTCGAACACGTGCGCGGCAAGATCGCGGCCTCGATCGCCTGCCACGCCGCCATCAAGATCAACATGCCGCTGGCGCAGGACAAGATGGAGTGGCTGCTGCACGAGCTCTCACGCACCGACGCGCCCATGACGTGTCCGCACGGACGTCCGGTGGTGCTGCGTTACTCGCTGAAGGACATTCAGCGGGCGTTTAAACGCATCTAGCGGAGAGCGGACTGCGGAGAGCGCATCCGAGTCTGAGTGTTATCCTCAATGGTTTGCTCCTGCTAGCGGCTAGTAGCTAGCGACCAGCGACTTCCCGAAATGACCGACTCCGAACTCCAGCAGCAGCGCAAGGCGAAGTGGCGCGTGGACGGCAACGCCGTCCGCACGCTCGAAGACGCGCGCGCTTTTCTGGAGGACGTGGGGATGTGCCTGGTCTACCCGGTGCGTCCCGCGCTGCCCCTGCCCACCTGGATCGGCGCCTTCACCGGGTCGGAGGAGCGGCTGCCCGACGCGCGGCACGCCTTCAGCGATCCGCGCGCGCTCGAAGCGGAAGAGCTCATGCTGCGCCTACTGCGCGAGAAGTCGGCCTTCGAATCGAACCTGCTCGGACAATCGAACCTGCTGGTCGCCGCGTCGCTGTTCCCCTACTTCCACGCGCTGGTCACGGCGCAGGAGAAGAAAGGGACGAGCAAGGGCGACAAGCTCTCGCCCCTCGCCGCCGACGCCTTCAAGGTCATCCAGCAAAAAGGCCCAGTCGGAAAACAGCAGTTGCGCACGCTGCTGAAGGGAGATCTTTCCATCTCCGCGCTCGACCGCGCGCTCGCCGAGCTGTGGGCGCGGCTGAAGATCACGCGCGTAGGACACGACCCGCACGAAGGCGCGGTGTGGGATACCTTCGCGCGCTGGGCGCCGAAAGAGACCAAGCAAGGCGTGTCGCTCTCGACCGTGGAGGCGCTCTCGGCCATGCTCTCGAAGTATCTGGACGCGGCCGTCGCCGCGGAACCCGCCGAAGTCGAAGCGGTGCTCGCGCACCTGGCGCCGCGTTCGCGCATCAAGGAGGCGGTGAACGCGCTGCTTTCCGCGCGCGAACTCTCTTTCGTCCACATCGGCCAGCGTACGCTCATCCAGATCACGCCGGCGCGCACGGACACGCGTCCGCGCGCCAAGCGGGGTGCATGAAAAACGGGGCGCATGACTAGCGAGAGCAAAGCCAAGCGGCTGGTCATCGCCATCGATGGCCCTGCCGGCGCCGGCAAGAGCACCATCGCCGCGCGTCTGGCGCGCAAGCTCGGCTACATCAACCTCGAGAGCGGGGCGATGTACCGCGCGCTCGCGCTCAAGGCCATCGAGGGCGACGTGGCTTTTGAAGATGAGGACGCGCTGGTGGCGCTGGCGGAGAAGTCGCGGATCCAGCTCGAGCCCACCCTGGGTGGCAACCGCGTGCTGCTCGACGGGCAGGACGTGACCCAGCGCATCCGCGAGCAGGATGTCACCGACGCCGCTTCCAAGGTGAGCGTGCATCCGCGGGTGCGGCAATGGATGGTCGCGCACCAGCGCGCACTCGGCGCCCAGGGTGGGGTGATCATGGAGGGGCGCGACATCGGGACTAAAGTCTTTCCTGACGCGGACTTGAAGATCTTCCTCGATGCCGACCCTTCAGTGCGCGGCGAGCGGCGGTACCGCCAGCAGCCACAAGCGGACGACACGCGGCCTGAAAGTGTGCTCGCCGAGTTGCGCGAGCGCGACCGCCGCGACCGCGAACGCGCAGCGTCGCCCCTCGCACCGGCGCCCGACGCTCTGATCATCGATTCCACCCGTCTCGGCATCGACGAAGTGCTCGCACAGATCGAGAGCCGCATCGCGGCCCTGGCCGCCAAAAGACAGGCCCCGGCGCAGTCCTGAGAAGAGACGTGCTTCCCGTTTTGCGGAAAAACATCTCGCTTTCCACACCGTTTTCTAGTAAATAACTACCCTAGCCCAGGTGACATCCTGACAGTTAACCCCCTGTCGGACTCCAGCAAGAATGGTGTCTGCGCGGGGGGCGCGTGGTTTTCCTTCCACTAGGTTGGGGCCACACGTCCGCCCGGCAGGTTGAGACCGGTCGATAGGCCGATAAACAGGGAGCGCGCGTGCTTTTCATCGAGGACCTTGCATCGTTGGTGCTGTGGCTCGTGGCCACGGTGCTGAGCATGAATCTGCTCTTCCTGGGGTTCATCTTCTACCGCCGCCTGGGGCGCAAGCGGTATTACGAAGATAAGGATTCCGCACGTTCGCGCTACACCCGCGTGGTCTCCGAGTTCATCGACAACGAGATCAACGTGGAGCGCGCCATCGCCCTGCTGGAAGATGCCAGCAGCCGCGCCGAGCAGGATGCGGTACAGGAGATGCTGCTCGCGCAGGAAGACGCCAACAACGCCGAGCGCATCTCGCAGGTGTTGTTCGGACTCGGCTACGTGGAGCGCTGGTCGCGCCAGGTCTTCGGCCGCGGACGCACCAAGGCCTTGATCGCGCGCTCGATGAAACGCGAGAACGCCGCCATCTCCACCACGGTGTATCGCGGCCTGCTCACCCCCATCCTCAAGATGCGCATGTTCTGTGTGCCGCGCGCGCTCGCTGTCGAATCGCTCGGGCGCCTGGCGCCGCAATACGCGCAGGTATTCATCGCCGAAGCGCTGCACGATCCGGCGCCCGAAGTGCGGCGCGTGGCCATCGCCGCCATGGGACGCAACCGCCACCCCGCTGCCATCCCGCTGCTGTTCGGCGAGCTGCTGAAAGCGGTGGAGATGAGCAACGACGTCTCCTTGCGCTCCACCAAGGCGGCGCTGGTCTGCTACACCATGGAGGACCTGCACCATTTCGTCCCCTACCTCTCGCACCCCAACCGGCGCATGCGTTTCTTCGTCGCCGATACCGTGCGTGAGATCTGCAACCGGTCGTCGCGCAACATGCTGCTCAACAAGAACGACTTCCCGCAGGAGCTCTACGAGGCTTTCCTCGACGTGACGGTGAAAGACGAGTTCGCCGACGTGCGGGCGCGTTCCGGGGCGGTGGTCAAGCATTTCCGCGATAAGCGGGCACTCGCGGCGTTGCGCGCGCTGCTCACCGACGAGAACGACTTCGTCCGGCTGCATTCGGTGCGCGCCTGCCAGGACCGCTACTACGCCGAACTTGTCCCCGACATGGTGCGCCGCCTCTCCGACACGCGCTGGCGCGTGCGCGAGGCCGCGGTGAAGGCGCTTGCCGCTTTCGGCACTTCCGGATCGAACGAGCTCTATCGCTACTTCATCAACACCAAAGACCAATACGTGAGCGAGCAGATCTCGGAAGAAGTGCAGCGCTCGGGACTGACCACCGACCTGGTTTCAGCGCTCGCGCATGGTGGCGAAGATCGCGACTTGGCCATGGCCGTCGCCAAGAAGATGGTGCTGATGGGCAAGTCGTCGTTGCTCACCGCCGCGGTCGCCGGTTTGGTGGAACCCGAGCCGCGCATCCTGCTGATGGATGCGCTCATGCTCGCGCCTACCGAACAGTTCCTTGGCGTGCTGGACGCGATCGCCAACAACGATGGCGGGCCGGTCGGCGACAAGGCCCGCAAATTACTGCAGCTCGCCGAAGAACGCGCCGTCGGAGCAGGGAAGGCCTAAGACATGCATAGCGCGGTGCTCCACTTCTTCGACTACTTCAACGCCATCATCCTGGTGTACTTCCTCGTGACCAACATCGTCTACACCGTGCTCATGATCTTCTCGCTCTACACCGTGAGCATGCATGCGCAGTCGGCCGCGCACGGCGCTTATGCCGACCTGCTGGAATCTCCGGTCACGCCGCCGGTGGCGCTGATCGTGCCCGCGCACAACGAAGAAGACGGCATCGTGCAGACGGTGCTCTCGCTGTTGGAGATCCAATATCCGGAAAAAGAAGTCATCGTGGTCGATGATGGCTCGACCGACGGCACGGTCGAGAAGCTGGTGCACCAATTCCATCTCCAGCGCATGGACCTGATCTACCGGCCGACGGCGCCCTGCAAGACGCCCTTCGCCTTCTACTACAATCCCGAGCGCCCCGAGCTGATCCTGATCTCGAAGGAGAATGGCGGCAAGGCAGACGCGCTGAATGCCGGCATCAACATGGCGCGCAGTCCCTACTTCTGCACCGTGGACGCCGACTCCATCATCGAGCCGCAAGCGCTGCTGCGGCTGATCGCCCCGGTGGTCGAGTCCACCGTGAACACCATCGTGAGCGGTGGCGTGGTGCGCATCGCCAACGGTTGCACCCTGCGCAACGGCCGCATCGTGGACGTGAACATCCCCAAGAGCTGGCTGGAGCGTTGCCAGGTGGTCGAGTACATCCGCACTTTCCTGTTCGGGCGGCCGGGATGGAATTTCCTGAACGCCACGTTCATCTGCTCGGGCGCCTTCTGCCTGCTGCATCGCGAGACCGTGCTCGAGGCTGGCGGCTTCTCCACTGACACGGTGACGGAAGACATCGACATCATCGCGACGCTGCATCGCTTCTGCAAAAAGAACCATCGCAAGTACCGCATGGTCTTCACCACCGACCCCATCTGCTGGACCGAAGCGCCGCATTCGGTCTCCATGCTGGCCCGCCAGCGCCGCCGCTGGCAGCTCGGCCTGATGCAGACGGTGATGAAGCACAACGACATGATCTTCAGCCCGCGCTACGGCATGATGGGGCTCATCAGCATGCCTTTCCACGCCTACGTGGAAGCGCTCGGCTGCGTGATCGAAGCCTTCGGCACCATCCTCATCCCGTTCACTTTCCTGGTGGGCGCCATGCCCTTCTCGCTGTTCGCGTTGCTCATGTTCCTCGCCTTCGGATACGGCACGCTGCTTTCGGTGGGCTCGGTGCTGCTCGAAGAGACCACGTTGCGCCGCTATCCCAAAGTCGGCGACGTGCTCATGCTCGTGCTTTACGCCATGATCGAGAACGTGGGTTACCGGCAGATGGTCACGCTGTTCCGCGCGCAGGGCATCATCCAGTACTTCACCGGGCTGAGTAAGTGGGAGATCGTGGTGCACAAGGGCTTCGAGAGCCGCTTGCTGGTGGACGATGAAGTATAGGATGTGGTTCGCCAATCGCGTGGTCATCGGCATGGTGGTGTTCTTCATCGTCATGGCGATGTGGGAATTCAAGTGGAAGCCGCAATACCGCCCGTTCTATGAGACCGGCGTGGCCGCGTACCAGGCGGCGCACTATGCGGACGCGCTGGTCGACCTGAACCGCGCCTACTCCATCGCGCCCAACGCGCTCGACGTGATCGTGATGCTGGGCTGGACCAACCTGAAGCTCCATCACTTCGAAGAAGCGCGTTTCTATTTCGATCGCGCCTTGCGCATCGATCCGCGCACCGAAGAAGCGCAGATCGGTGCGTCGTTCGTCGCCCTCGAGACCGGACGCGGCAAGATCGATTACCAGCTGCTCAACCGGATCATGGGCAAGCGCGGACGGGATCCCAACGTCCGCATCCTGGCGGCCGGCGCGCTGGTGCAGGAAGGGCGCAACCTCGAAGCCGCAGCCATCTATCAGGAACTGGTCCACGACCGGGATTACGGCAAGGCCTCGCAGATCGCGCTTGAGGAATTGGTCGGCAACAAAGGCTTCGACGATCCCATCCCGTCAGTCTTGCCGGCGGTCAACAAGCCCGCCTCCACGCAGGTGCGGTACCGCTCCGCCAATGGCTGGATCTGGCACCTGAACGGCAATGACTGGGAAAAGTTCTACGTCAAGGGCATCAACCTGGGCCCGGGCGCTCCCGGCTTCTTCCCCTCCAAGCCGCCCACCGAAGGTCTGATGTACAAGCAGTGGATCGACGACGCTTCCGCTGCCAACGCCAACGTCATCCGCCTGTACACCTTGTTGCCGCCGGGTTTTTACCGCGCCTACAAGCATTACGTGAAGGGCGGCGGCAAGATGGGGTTGATGCAGCAGATCTGGATCGGAGACCCGAAGAACAAGGACCTGTACGAGCCGGCATTCGTGGATGAGACGAAAGCGGAGATCCGCTACGTGATCGACGCGGTGCACGGCCACGGCGATGTGCCGCCGAAGCGTGCGCGTGGCAACGGCATCTACGAGAACGATGTTTCCGGCGACGTCGTCGGCTATCTGCTCGGCCGCGAGATCGAGCCTTCGATCGCGCAGCAGACCAACATCATCAACGGCGGCAAGGTCAAGTTCGACGGCAAGTACATCTCCTTGCAGCGCGCCACCGCCACCGAGGTGTGGTTCGCCGAGATGCTCGACTACCTCGTGGGCTACGAGCAAGACACCTACAACTGGCAGCATCCGGTGGCCATCGTCAACTGGCCGCCGATGGATCCGCTCACCCATCCCACCGAGGCCACCAACCTCGAGGAAGTGAAGTTCCGCATCCGCAAGGGTGAACAGCTCTCTATCCCCAAGGGTTTCGAAGACGACAACGACACCGTGGCCATCGACGAAGCCAAGTACCGCGCCACGGGCGCGCTCTACGCCGGCTTCTTCGCCTCGTATCACGTCTATCCGTACTACCCGGACTTCCTGCTGCTCGATCCGCAGTACCTCAACGCACGCGACTCCGAGGGACTGAATCCGATCTCCGGCTACCTGAAAGAATTGCGGGCACACATCCCACACGCGCTGGTGATCACCGAGTACGGCATGCCCAGTTCCATCGGCATCTCGCACTTCCATCCTTATGGATGGCACCACGGCGGCCATACCGAAGACCAGCAGGCGCAGATCCTGGTGCGCCTCGCCAAGACCATCAAAGACACGGGTTGTGCCGGCGGTGTGCTGTTCGAATTGATGGACGAATGGTATAAGCACAACTGGCTCACGGTGGACTTCGAGAGTCCGGTGGACCGCGCGGACCTGTGGATCAACGAACTCGATCCCGAGAAGCGCTATGGATTGCTCGGCTTCCACACTGCCGGTTGGAAGCTGTTCACCGGCGACCCCGCGGCGTGGGTCAAGGAGAAGACGCTCTATACCTCGGCGGTCGAGCCAACCGCGTTCAAAGATGGTTACGACGGCGCGCGTTCCCTGCGCAGCGTGCAGGCGGCGAGCGATGAAGGCTACCTCTACCTGCGCATCACCGTGCCCTGCATCGATTGCCCGAATAAAGACCGCAAGAAGGATTCCAAGCCCGACTGGAGCAAGACCGCATACGCGGTCGCCATCAACACCATGCCCACGGCGGCCGGGCTGCACAAGCTGCCCTTCGGCGACGTGGACCTGAAGAATGGGGCGAACTTCCTGCTCCTGCTGGGCGACCCCACGGTATCGCGGCTGCTCATTGCCGACACCTACAACCCTTACCAGATCCTGCCCAAGCCCGGCGTACCCAACGAGACCGAGATCAGCTACCGCCGCGGCTACACCCCGTCGTTGCAGTATCGCGGCACGTTCATGGACTTTGTGGTCGAGACCAATCGCCGGCGCTATGGCCGCGACGGCACCTCATATCCCGGCACGCGTTACAGCCGCAGCGTGCTGCGCTACGGCGATGGCGACCCGCAAGCCGCCGCGTATGACTCGCTGGCGGAGTGGAATGTGGACGTAAAGAACAAAGCCATCCTCGTCCGCATCCCGTGGGGCAAACTGCTGCTGACCGATCCGTCGAGCCGCGCCGCGTGGTTCGGCTTCGACGGCGCGCTCACCGCGCGCACCGCCTCCAGCTCCGGAGTGGACATCGCTGTCTTCGCGCTCAAGCCCGGCGGGGCGCCCGATAACGTGAGCGCCATGCAGATAGCCATGTCGTTGCCGGCCATCTCCGGCTCCGCGATCTCGAACCCGGCATCGCTGACCTGGAAACCCTGGGAAACGGTCAAGCCCGAACCTTATTTTAAGAAGTCGTATTTCGCTATCCAGAAAGAATTCATGGAGGAGCACAATGGGGAACAGACTGCTCCGGGCACTGGTACTCCTGCTTTACGTGCTGTCGGTGGCGGCGCCCGTGCTGGCGGCCCCAGCCGATAAAGCCAACGTCGACGAGCTGCTCCGCAAAGCGGACCAGGCCGTGCTGGAAGGCAAGCTGAACGTCGGACGCGCGGGCTACGAGCGCGCCCTCGCCGCCGGCGCCGACCTCGCCACTGACTACACCCGTGCCCGCAACCTGGGCATGGTGTACATGAACGGCTCGCCGCGCGACTACAAGAAGGCGGCGCGCTGGCTCGAGATCGCCTGGAAACTGCGTCCCGGAGCCGACGATACCCGGCTGCTGCTGGCGCAGGCGCTGGCATGGAGTGGCAACCACGAAGCTGCCATCGTGCATTTCCGCGCTCTCTCCAAGGCCAGCCCAGACACCGCCGAGTACACCACGGGCCTGGCCAACGTGCTCTATTGGGCGGGGAAGAACGACGAGGCCTTCGCCGTTTACGATCGCTATCTCGAGCGCCGTCCCACGAACCTCGCCATGCGCCTCGAATATGCGCGCGTGCTCTCCTTCGCCCGCAAGCTGCCGGAAGCAACCCAGCAATATCAGAACGTATTGCAGGCCGATCCCAACAACGTACAGGCGCAGGTCGGGTTGGCGAAGATCGCTTCCTGGCAAGACGATTTCAAAGGCGCGCTCGACCGCTATAACAAGGTCCTGAAGCGCCATCCCAATCTGTACGACGCCGTGGTCGGCAAGGCGTACACCATCTACTGGATGGGCGGCCGCGATCAAGAAGCCGCGGCGCTCTTCCAGCAGGCGCTGCAACGGAATCCCAACGATAAGGAAGTCCGTGCCACGCTCAAGGAGATGGGTGCGGGCGGGGTAGGAAAAAAGACGGAGAGCGCAGCGGCACAGCCGGAGCAGAAGCCGCAACCAAAGCCGGAGCAGAAGCCGGTACAGGCTCCGCCGGTCGAGGCTGCCACCTTGCAGCCCGATACTTTCGACACGCACCAGAAGCCCGAGGCGCGCAACGCCACCACCGTGATGATGGAGCAGGCGCAGGCTGCGGCCGACGCCAGCAATTACGTGGAGGCAGTACACCTCTACCACGAGGTCCTGGCGAAGGAGCCGCAAAACACGAAAGCGATGATGCAGATCGCGCGCGTGCTCTCGTGGTCGCGCAACTTCGCCGAGTCGGCCCGCGAGTATGACCAGTTGCTGCAAGCCGATCCCGAGAACATGCAGGCCCGCCTGGAGCGCGCCCGCGTGCTTTCCTGGGGACAGAACTACGAAGCCTCGGTCGACGAGTACAACCGTTTGATCAAGCAGGCCGAAGTGGCCAAAGCCCAGCCGCAGCCCAAACCGGTGGTACAAGCCAAGCCGGTAGAACAGCCGCCCAAGCCGGTGCCGCCGGTGGAGACGGCACGGACGCCCGCACCGGTGGAGCGTGCCGCGCCCGAGATGGTCGAACCGCCGGCAACCCTCATCGACGTCTCGCAGACGCGGCTGGAACTCGCGCGCGTGCTGGCGTGGTCGAAGCGCTACGGCGAGTCACTCGCGCAGTTCAACGTGATCCTGCCGCCCCAGCAGAAGCCTGAGGCGAAGGACAAGCCCATCCTCATCGAGAAGGCGCGCGTGCTCTCTTACGCGCGCAATTATGAGGAGGCGGTCAAGACTTACGACGTCGCCCTGGCACTCGACCCTGCCGACATCGAGGCTCGGCTCGGCAAGGGCCAGACGCTCTACTGGTGGGGACGCCTGGACCAGAGTGCCAACACGCTGCGTCCGCTGATGCAAGTGCAGGCACTCAGCCCGGAGACGAAGAACACCACCGCCTTCACCCTGGCGTCGGTGGAGCACGGGCGCGGGCAGAATTCCGCCGCGCTCAACATGCTCAACGCCGCTGCTCCTAACGATGCTGAAGCGAAGGAATTGCGTCACAACATCCGCCAGGAGATGCGGCCGGTGCTGCGCTTTGCCTGGGGATGGGAAGACGATGAGGAAGTAGCCACTCTGCCCGCGCCCAGCTCGGTCACGCGCGCGCTGCGCTACTCCACCTCACTCGCCTTCAATGTGAAACCCGATCTCCGCATGACGGTCTCGAACACGGTGACGCGCGGCACCACCAGCAGCGGCCTGCTCGGCCAGTACGGCACCGCTGCGCTTGCCTACGAGACGGAAGTGCAACTCAACTGGCGCGTGAACCCGTGGCTGCAGCTGGTCGTGGGAGCGGGCGAGGGTGGTATCGGCTCAGGCTCGACCTGCATCATCCCCTGCTTCAGCGGTCCGACCGGCGAACGCACGCACCAGTTCGTCTACGACGTCCACCCCGTCATCACCAAGGACGGATGGCGCCTCGAGTTCGCGGCCGGACGCCACATCGCTGACTACACACCCTTGGCCGTGCATAACAACGTGATGCGTAACCGCTATGAAGCGAACGTCACCTACAACTGGCGCAACCGGGTCGCCTTCGGTGGAGAGTACTGGCACAACGACTACTCTTTGGAATCACCGCAACTGGTTCCGCCGCTGGCAAGGAATGACTTCTCCACTTCCGGCAACGGAGGCGCGGTGTTCATCACGCCCACGTGGTATCGCGGCGAGCACCTCACCATCGATAGTGGCGTCCGCTGGGAGGCGTTCAAATATGATTCCGGCGCCGTGCCCATGGCCCAGGCGATTGGCTCGGGCGGATTCTTTACCCCCAGCGAGTACGAACGCATCTCGGTCAATGGCCGCATGGTGTGGGAGCAGAACCGCTACCGGCTCGACATGCATGGCACCTTCGGACCGCAGCGGATCACCGGTTTCGCGGCGCTTCTGCCGCCGCCTCCTGACTGGGGCGTCACCGGCAGCGTGGGCGCGGAACTCAGCCTGAACTTCGGGCGCTTCCACCCGTTCCTGGCCTATGACTGGTTCTCCACCGCCACCCCGGCCTTTGCCGGCCAGATCAAGGGTGCCTATAAATCGCACTCCCTGGTCGCCGGGTTCGCTTACCGGTTCTAGGGCAGTCCAACTCCAAGCTCCGCCTTCGGGCGGGGCATTTTTCTTAGGAAACGATATTCTGCGACAATTTTGCGCGACAACGTCTCTTCGCGACCCGAAATACGCTAAACTGCAACCACTCCCGCTAACCCCAGAGCGTTCTGAACGAGGCATACGGCAATGATCGGCGGCAACTTCGGTAACTATCGTATCGACGAAAAACTGGGTGAAGGTGGCATGGGCGTGGTCTACAAGGCCACCGACACGGAACTCGACCGTTCCGTCGCCATCAAGACCCTGCTCACTTCGGCGGACCCGGAAGCAAGCGCGCGCTTCATGCGCGAGGCCAAGGCCGCATCGCGGCTGGCGCATCCCGCCATCATCACCATCCATCACTTCGGCATCCAGGATGAGACACGCTTCATCGTGATGGAGTACATCGAGGGCAAGACCCTCAAGAAGATCATCGACGGCAAGCCGATGCACCTGAACCTGCTGTGCGAGATCGCCATCCAGGTGGCGGACGGGCTGGCGATGGCGCACGAGCACAACGTCATCCATCGCGACATGAAAGCGGAGAACGTGATGGTGACTCTGCGCGGCCAGGTCAAGATCCTCGACTTCGGCCTGGCCAAGCTCAAGGAGCCGGAGACCAAAGTCGCCGACAAGACCGTGTTCCAGACGCAAGTCGGCGTGATCATGGGCACGGTGAGCCACATGGCGCCCGAGCAGGCGCTGGGCGGCGACATCGATGCCCGGGCAGACATCTTCTCTTTCGGCGTGGTGCTGTATGAGATGGCGACCGGCCAGATGCCGTTCGACGCGCCCTCGGCGCAAGCGATGCTGGCGCGCATCCTCAACCAGGAACCCACGGCGGCGCTGAAGCTCAACCCCGACCTGCCTCCGGAGGTCGACCAGCTCATCACGCAGACGCTGAAGAAGGATAAAAGCTTCCGTCCCACGGCGCTCGAAGTCCGCGACCGCCTGAAGAAGATCCAAGCGTCGCTCAGCGCCGGACAGATCTCGCAAGACGTGCGCACCCAGGCCATTTCGCAGGGAATGGTCGCAGCGGCGGCGGCGCCTGCTCCCATGAGCGGCATCAAGACGGCGCCCCGGTTGGCTTCTGCTATCCGGCCGGCCTCGATGGCGGCGAGCGGAGTGACCCCTGCCCCGGGAGGGGTAGCGCCCACGCCGGTCTCGACCTCCGTCAAGGCGCCGCCGCGCGAAGTCACCGGCGGCGCGAAGGCGATTTATTACGGGCTGAAGACACTGCGCATCGTCGTCTTTTTCACGACCTTGACCGTGCCCTTGGCATTCATCTTCTACTTCATGGTCTCCGGCGGCCTGATCCGTCCCCAGATCGTGGAAGGCACGTTCGTCATGGCTTACGTGAAGGCCATCGTCGACCCGGTGTTGCGCACGGCGGAGAGCATCTTCACCTTCCGCATGGTGTCGGGCGGCTGGAACTTCATGCTGCTGGGACTCACCGTCGTCGCTTTCGTGCTGCGGCAATTATTGCTGCTGCCCTTCGACAAAGCCGAGCACTGGGCGAAGACTAAAGTCGTGCGCTCCAAGGCGGCGGCGCCGATGGCCGTCTCCATCACGACCACGGAGCGTGCGTCATCGCATCGCCTGGCGATGCTGCGTGAGTACTCCGAAGCGAAGAAGTTCCTCTTCCAGGAGAAGCGCAAGCTGGCCTTCCTTTCCATCGACGTGGTCGGCTCTACCAAGATGAAGATCGGCGAAGACAAGCTCGCCATCGAGCACGCTTTCGCCGAGTACAAGAAATTCGTGGAGCGCATCCTCAAGACCAACAACATCTGGAAAGTGGCGTGGACGCCCGACGGCATCATGTGCGCCTTCTTTACCACCGAAGACGCGGTCAAAGCCGGGCAGGAAGTGATCGCGGGCCTGGGCTGGTTCAACGACGGCGTCCATCAGCTCAAGATGGGATTCAACGTGCGCTGCGGCGTGAATGCCGGAGAGGTCGTCTTCCCAGAAGATAAACCTATGGAAGATATTTCCGACGAGGCGATTGACGTGGCCGGCCACATGCAGAAGTATGCGGCGCATGGCGCGCTCTGGATCTCGCGCACCATCATGATGGAGCTGGGCGACCAGACGGGCTGGCGCGCGATCACCGATCAGAAGGTCGATGGCCACGATTGCTTCGAGTGGCGGGCTGACGAACTGGGCGCCCAGGCCGCGCGTGGCGCTTCGACTCCCGGGGACCACTAGAAGAAGACCACTAGAAGAAGACCACTAGACGAAACAACCACGAGAAAGCTGGAATCAGAACAAAGG
>JALYLW010000073.1 GCA_030774055.1 Acidobacteriota bacterium | reverse complement strand
CGACTCGGCTGCGTCGCCCTCGCCCTGCGCTCGCGCTGGCTGGCGCTCGCTTCGGGCTCACCTTATGACTTAAAGGCTCCGTCATTATAGCGTGATTCAATAACCGCACCATCGAACGCCACACCCGAATGGGCAGCGGTGATCCTGGCACCAAAAAACGGGCGGCCGAATGGTCGCCCGTCGTCTATCTTCGAAGTCGCGGACGGCGCTTTTGTCCGTGCCGGGCTGGTGGGCGCGCTCGTGGGCGGCGCGGTTTGCGAGACCGCATACGCTGCCGCCAGTAAGCAGAGCCGTACCCACAGTGGGCGGCGCCGGATACAGCCCCGCTCGCGGCTGGCGAAGGCAGTGCCAGCTCTTTGCCGGCGCATCCCGCGATAAACTGAGGAGTGGCGACTTAAGCCTGAAGACCTGAGGAAGTAATGGTCGCGCGCGCACACCCACATCCCGGAAGCGTTGGCGGCGATCTCAAGCGGCCGCCGAACGCGCAGCGTGTGCTCACGCTGGCGATGGTCGCCACGGGCGGCTACATCGTGCTGCTGGCGATCGCGGGTTGGAAGGCGCACTCGCTCGCGCTGCTCTCCGAAGCCGGCCACAACCTCAGCGATTTTCTGGCGCTGGCGCTCAGTTGGGTGGCGGTCTACATCCAGACGCGTCCGCCGAGCGCGCGCCGTACTTACGGATACCAGCGCGCCGGCGTGCTGGCTGCGTTCGTCAACGCGCTCACGCTCATCGGCATCGCGTTCTACATTTTTTACGAAGCGGGCGCGCGGCTTTACCGGCCGCAGCCAGTGCATCCCGGCCTGATGATGTGGGTGGCGGCAGTGGGCATCGTGATGAATGGCGTCATCGCGCTGGCGCTGTTGGGTAGCAATCGCGACGTGAACTTGCGCAGCGCGTTCATCCACGAGATCGGCGACACCGTCTCGACCGCAGCCGTCCTCATTGGCGGATTCGTGATCGCGCGCACCGGGCAGACCTGGGTCGACCCCGCGCTCTCGTTCGGCATCGGCGCATTGATCTTGTGGTCGAGCCTCGGCATCATGCGCGAGACGCTCAACATCCTGCTCGAAGGCACGCCGAGTGGCATGGAGCTGGCGCGCATCGAGGCCGCCCTCCGCGCTGTGCCGGGCGTGAACGACGTGCACGACCTCCACGTCTGGAGCCTGGGATCGGAGTCGCACGCCCTCTCCTGCCATATCTCCATCGAAGACATCCCACCATCAGAGAGCGAACGCATCCTGCGCGCGATAAAAGAAGTGCTCGACCGCGATTTCCAGATCGACCACACCACCATCCAATTCGAGAATGTGGTGTGCGAGGTGGCGCACGGCTGCGTGGTGCCGGTGCGCGAAACAGATGCCGCTTCGGGACACACGCACTGAGGAATCGGTTCATTGGTTCATTGATTCATTGGTTCATTGATTCATTGGTTCATTGATCCATTGCAAGGCCTATGAAGAAGATCTCTCGCATCGTCTTGCTCGCCGGCACGTTCACCATCATCGGATGCCAGCAGACCCAGGTGCCGGCGGAGAGATCCGTAGCGGCGCCCACACCGCAGGCGCAAGGGAATAAGACTGCGATCATCGCTGAGCGCGTGGAAGGCACGTCGCCCTACAAGGTCGCGGTCGCGCTCGATCCCGCGCAGCCGGTGAGTCAGAAGCCGGTCACCTTCCGCTTCACCGTGGCAGACGCTGCCGGCAAACCCGCTGCCGGCCTCAACGCCGGCATCGCGCTGGTGATGCCGATCATGGATATGGGCAAGAACGAGTTCCCCGCGAAAGAGACGGCGCCGGGCGTCTACGAAGGCAGCGGCGCCTTCACCATGGACGACGAGTGGGAGATATTCCTCACGCTGCAGCATGGCAAAGACAAACCAGCGAAGCATGTCTTCAACGTGCGCGTGGCGGAGTAATCTTTAGATCAGTCATGGTGAGCGAGCGCCTGCTTTTCGGCGCGAGTCGAACCATGAACGCGGACATCGTTGCACGGGTGGCAGATAGCAGGTAGCAGCTATCAGGATGCAGGAAGCGACTGCAGGGGCGCAGCAGAAAGTAAAGTCGCGGCTACTTCTTGCCGGGGGCGACCGCGGGATCTCCACCCTTGGCGTCGCTCTCATCCTTATAGCGATCGACGGTGGTATTCGCGATGTTGTTGATCTCTTGGAAGAACGAGTGCGCTTGGTGGCTCTGGGCGAGCTCGGGCTCTTCTTTCAGCATGCGCAACATCTCGGTGACGCGCTGCATGCGATATCCCTGCATCGTGGTGCGCAGGTCGGCGGGATTCTCCGAGGTCGCCTCGATGTATGCCCACAGGAAGTGCCGGACGTTGTCCACGGCATGCTTCAGATCGTCGAGCAAGTCGCCCTCGACCAGCTCATCGACCACGGCCTGGCGCTGCGTGCTGGCCTTCCGCGTAGCCTCGTCGAGTTCCGTCTGTAGGACCTGCAGGTCCTCGGTGACGCGCAGGATCCTGGCGGTGATGTCGCTCACAGGCGTTATCTCGCTGAAAACGGGGGCACGGTATCACAGCCGAGGGGGTTTGACACCCGCTTTTCATGCCCGTAAGCTAACCGTATCAGCTGGTAACCCCTGAAGCGTTCCTGGCAGAACTCTCATCTAATCAACGTATGTCGTGGCTAAGGAAAAATCTGCGTTTCCTGACTGCCGTCCAGCTGCTGCCCGCGCTGGAAAGCGGCGAGGAGACCCTGGTCGGTGGCCAGGCGGTGCTGGAGGGCGTGATGATGCGCTCGCCGCACGCGTGTGCCATCGCCGTCCGCCGTCCCGATGGCGGCATCGCCACGCACTCTGAGCCGGTCGAGCGTCCCAGCGAAAAACATAAATGGATGGGATGGCCGGTCGTCCGCGGCGTCGCCACGCTGGGCCAGGCGATGGCACTCGGATTCCGTGCGCTGAAGTTTTCTGCCAACGTGGCGCTCGATGAGACGCCAAATGCACCCGATGCGAAGAAGCTGGAGATCTCCGGTTGGATCGCTGCACTCAACGTGATGCTCTCCGTCGGCTTCTTCATCGTGTTCTACAAGATGATCCCGGTGTACGCGACCACCGGCCTCAGCCGCATCTGGCCTTCGTTGAATGGGAACGTGGCCTTCAACCTGGTGGATGGCGCCATCCGCATCGCGCTTTTCCTGCTCTTCATCTGGGCGGTCTCGCTGTGGTCGGATATCCGGCGCGTCTACCAGTATCATGGCGCCGAGCATAAGACGGTCTTCGCGTTTGAGGATGGCGGTCCGCTGAATATCGAAGCCGCGCAGAAATTCTCCACCTTCCATCCGCGTTGTGGCACCAGCTTCCTCATGACGGTGATGCTGATCTCCATCGTCTTCTACATGGTCTTCCCGGTACACACCTTGTGGGCGCGCATCGCCATCCGCATCGCGCTGCTGCCGGTGATCGCCGGAGTGTCTTACGAGATCATCCGCTTCGCCGCCAAGCGGCGGAAGTCGCTGTTCGCGCTGATGACGCAGCCTGGCCTCTGGCTACAGCGCATCACCACCAAGCCTCCGGCTGACGCCCAGGTCGAATGCGCCATCCGCGCGCTCGATGAGGCTATGGTGCTCGAGCGGCAGCGCGGCGGCGAACTCGTGATCGCGTAGCGGGGCTCCCCGCATAACTCTTATCCGCACTATTCCCTCTGCACTAAGCCAGATAAGAATCTAGAATCGAGAGGAAGCCGTCTTATGTCTGACGGCGGCAGTGATAGCCATGTACGAAAGATTGGACCAGATCGAGAAGAAGTACGAAGAGCTCACCCAGGCGCTCTCTTCGCCCGAGATCGTGACCGACTCGGCGAAGTATCAGAAGACCGCCAAGGCGCATGCCGAGTTGACCGGCATCGTGGAGAAGTATCGTGAGTTCAAGGACCTTCGACGGGGGATCTCCGAGAGCAAGCAGATGCTTGCCGAAGAGACGGACGCCGAGCTACGCGCGATGGCGCAGGAAGAGTTGACCAAGCTCGAAAGCCGCGTCGGCGGCGTGGAAGAAGAGATCAAGAAGCTGCTGCTGCCCAAGGATCCCAACGACGACAAGAACGTGGTGCTCGAGATCCGGGCCGGCACCGGCGGCGACGAGGCGTCGCTCTTCGCCGGCGAGATGTTCCGCATGTACACGCGTTTCGCCGAGGCGCATCGCTGGAAGGTCGAGATCCTGTCGAGCTCGGAGTCGGGCGTGGGCGGCTTGAAGGAAGTGATCGCCATCGTCGAGGGCAAGGGCGCGTACTCGCTCTTGAAGTACGAGTCGGGCGTGCACCGCGTGCAGCGTGTGCCGCAGACCGAGCAGCAGGGCCGGGTGCACACTTCGGCGATCACAGTGGCGGTGCTGCCCGAGGCGGAGGACGTGGACGTGAAGATCGAAGCCAAGGATCTCCGCATCGATACCTTCTGCTCCTCCGGGCCTGGCGGCCAGTCGGTCAATACCACCTACTCCGCGGTGCGCATCACGCACATTCCCACCGGCACGGTGGTGAGCTGCCAGGACGAGAAGTCGCAGATCAAGAACCGCGAGAAGGGCATGCGCGTGCTGCGCTCGCGCCTTTACGAGCAGGAGCTCGAACGTCAGCACCAACTATTGGCAAAGGAGCGCAAGGCGCAGGTCGGTTCCGGCGATCGCAGCGAGAAGATACGCACCTACAACTTCCCGCAGAACCGCGTGACCGACCACAGAGTCGGCCTGACCATCCATCAACTCAGCGATGTGATGGAAGGCAAGCTGCAGCCCTTCATCGACGCGGTGGCCGCCCACGACCAGGCGGAGAAGCTGAAGCAGGAAGCCGCGGTCGTAAGCTAAATCCGTGAGACTTGACGCCGCCCTTCGCCGCGCCGTCCGCACCCTGGAGCAGAACGACGTAGGCTCGTCGCGGATGAACGCCGAGACGCTGCTCATGTTCGTCCTCGGCTGCGACCGCGCGTACCTTTACGCGCATCCCGAACGCAAACTCACCGGCGACGAAGAGAACCGCTACAACGCCACCATCACCGAGCGCTCCACCGGCAAACCCACGCAGTACATCACCGGACACCAAGAGTTCTGGGGACTCGACTTCATCGTCTCCCCGGCAGTGCTGATCCCGCGTCCCGAGACCGAGCACGTGATCGAGACCACGCTCGAGCTGGCAAAAGCGCTGACGTCCGAAAAGATGTTCGAAAAGATCGCCGACATCGGCACCGGTTCCGGATGCATCGCGGTGGCCCTGGCGGGCGAGTTTCCCGCCGCCAAGATGACTGCGGTGGATATCTCGTCCGCAGCGCTCGAGATCGCGCGCGCCAACGCGGCGCGGCACCAGCTGGAAAAGCGTATCGCCTTCTTCGAGAGCGACCTGCTGGCTGCGCTGCCGAAAGAACATTTCGATCTGGTCGTCTCCAACCCGCCGTACGTCGGCGAGGGCGAAGCCGATAAAGTGCAGCGCCAGGTCCGCGAGTTCGAACCGAAGGTCGCCGTGTTCTCCGGCATCGAGGGTATGGACATTTATCGGCGGCTCATCCCGCAGGCGCGCGCGGCGCTCGTGCCCGGCGGATGGCTGGTGATGGAGATGGGATACTCGAGCGAGCAGCTCGTCCGCGAGCTTCTCTCCGGCTGGACCAACATTCGTGTTACCCACGACCTGCAGGGGATACCGCGCGTGATCGCGGCGCAGAAGCCGGCCTGAGCCGGCCGCCGGCGCGCCCATCGCGGTGGCGCAAGCGCTCCTAGCGAAACTGGGCCGGGGCTTCACTAACCCCTTTGTTTGCCGTGCACCGAGCAACAACTCTGACGTATTCTGGCGGGGCCATCTCTTGTTCGATAGCGAACATCCAACTACCTAACGCTGCACGACCGCCAACTTCACGGCCATGCAACCGAGCATTCGGTGGCAACCATGGCTGAACCGATCCAACGCGATCCAACTCGTCTCGCGGCCGGGACGAAGGCGCCGCACTCCGGCATCTATCGCGTCTACCACTATCAGCACCGCATGCCGCATAGCGTGATCGTGCTCAAAGACGATCTGCTGCCCACGTGTCATTACTGCGGCGACCGGGTGGAGTTCGTGGAACTGATGGATGGCGACCCGGCGGCTTCCGATTACGACTTCGGTCCGGACGTCGGGTCGAACGACAAAGCTGCCTGAACGCGTCCTGGGCGCTCAGCACTTCTTCGCGCTGGCCTCTAACTCCGCCACATCGATGAAATCGGTGGGATATTTTCCGGTGTAGCAAGCGGAGCAATACGTCAACTTCTCGCTCTCGCCACAAGCCTGCTTCATGCCTTCGTGGGAGAGATACGCCAGCGAATCGGCGCCGATGTACTCGCGGATCTCTTCGATGGATTTGTTCGCGGCGATGAGTTGTGACTTCGAGGGCGTGTCCACGCCGTAGAAGCACGGCGAGATGGTCGGCGGGCAGGAGATGCGCATATGCACTTCCTTGGCCCCCGCCTCGCGCACCATGCGCACGATCTTGCGGCTGGTGGTGCCGCGGACGATGGAGTCGTCGATCAGGATGACGCGCTTGTCCTTGAGCAGTGAGCGCACCGGGTTGAGCTTGAGGCGCACGCCGAAATCGCGCACTCGCTGTTCCGGCTCGATGAAGGTGCGCCCGACGTAATGGTTGCGGATGAGGCCAAGGCGCAGTGGGATGTTGCTCTGCTCGCTGTATCCGGTGGCGGCGACCACGCCGGAATCGGGGACGGGGACGACGATATCGGCCTCGACCGGCGCTTCGATGGCGAGCTGGCGTCCGAGGGCCTCACGGCTCTCCTGCACGCTGCGTCCGAAGACGATGGAATCGGGCCGGGAAAAGTACACGTGCTCGAAGATGCAGCTCGATTGCGGCTGCGAGGTGGAGTGGTAGAAGCGTGAGCTGATGCCCTCCGGGCCGACCACGATCATCTCGCCGGGGGAGACGTCGCGCTCGTAAGTGGCGCCGATCAGGTCGAAGGCGCAAGTCTCACTGGCGAAGACGATGGTGTCATTCCCCACCGCCGCGCTCGGCAGCGACGCGCTGCCCGGGACCTGCGTGCCTTTGATCCTGCCCATCGATAGCGGACGGAACCCGCGCGGATCGCGCACCGCGAACACCCGGTCACGCGTCATCAGCACCAGCGAGAACGCGCCCTCGATGCGGCGCAGCGCGTCGGCGATCGCTTCCGGGAGCGTCTGCTCCTTGGATTGCGCCACCAGGTGCACGATCACTTCGGTGTCCGAGGTGGTCTGGAAGATGGAACCTTGCTGCTCGAGCTTCTGCCGGATGATGTGCGCGTTGACCAGGTTTCCGTTGTGCGCGAGCGCGATCATTCCCTTGTTGCAATCCACCATGATGGGCTGCGCATTGAGCAGCGCGCTGTCGCCGGAGGTGGAGTAGCGCGTGTGTCCGATGGCGAGCGGCCCGGTCAGGCGCGCGAGCACGTCTTCGGTGAAGATGTCCGCGACCTGCCCCATGGCCTTGTGCGCGTGCAGCGTGGCCAGGTCGGAGCTCACTATGCCGGCGGACTCCTGCCCGCGATGCTGCAGCATGTGCAGCCCGAGGTAGGCGAGCGTCGAGGCTTCCGGATGGGCGTAGATGGCGACCACGCCACATTCGTCGTGAAATTTGTCGGATGGAGTCGGCATATTATCGGGCTCGCGCACGAAGTTCTGGTTTCCTCACTCGAACGTAGTTAGTCTCCGTCTCAGGACGCGGCAACTTCTCACCCATTTCCTTGGTGAGCTCGAGATGAAGCGAAATCGCCTCTCGCATGAGCTTTTGTGTCTCGCGAAGCGTTTTCGCGGCGGCGATGCAGCCTGGCACGTCCGGCGCCTCTGCACTGTAACCACTCCGCGTCTTGTGATAAATGACTGCGTATCTCATTGTTTTTTGAGTCCCGCCTGCCGAAGTATCGTCCCGTACGTTTTCGGATGCAGATCCTGTGACGGGTGGCCTGCGACCGTCACCACCCCACCCTTCGAGGGGTGAACATATTGCCGATGACTTCCCCTCGTCCTTGCCACTCTCCAACCATCCTGCTCGACGAGCTTGATGACGTCGCGAACCTTCATGACGCCTCAGCTCTTCTGCAACACGTCTGGCACCAGGTGCTCTTCCGTTCCCGCGTGCAGCGCCCGGTCCAGCGCGGACTCCCAAATAGCCTTCAGTTCCGACACCTTCGCCCTCACGACTGGCTGGCCGTCTACGGTGATGCTGAATTGTTCGGTTGCCGTGTGGCCGAGGAGGTCCGCTGCTACGCCATATTCTAGCGCAGTATTTTGGATGGTCTCGACGTTCTTTTCGTCGCAAGAAATCACGATGCGGCTGGCGTCTTCGCCGTAGAGCACCGCCGCCGGTGGCAGCCGGTTACCAGTCAGGTCCACTGCCGCTCCAACGTCGCTCCCAAAGCTGGCCTCGGCGAGCGTTACGGCTAACCCACCGTCGGAACAGTCGTGCGCGCTCTCGATCAGGCCATCGCGAATGAGTCTTACGATGGCGCGCTGCAACCCGTGCTCGCGCTCGATCTCGAGCGCCGGCGGGAATCCCCAGATCGCGCCCAGCACCTGCTTGGCGTATTCGCTGGAGCCGAATTCCTGCTCCACATCGGTCGCGTCGCCCGCCTCGGAGCCGCGCAGCAGCAGAATGGCACGCCCAGATTCCCGGAAGTGGGAAGGCGTCGCGCGGTGCACATCGTCGAGGATGCCGACCACGCCGATCACGGGCGTTGGCCAAATACCTTCGCCGAGCGTCTCGTTGTAGAAACTCACGTTGCCACCGGTGATCGGTGTTTCCAGTTCTTCGCAGGCCCGCGTGATGCCGTCGATCACCTGCGCGAACTGCCACATCGTCCCCGGTTTCTCCGGACTGCCGAAGTTCAGGCAGTTGGTGGCGGCCACGGGACGCGCCCCGGTGCACGCCACGTTGCGCGCGGCCTCGGCCACGGCGTGCATCGCGCCCAGCTTAGGATCGAGGTAGCACCAGCGTCCGTTGCCATCGAGCGCCATGGCGAGCGCGCGGTTCGTTCCCTTGATGCGGACCACCCCGGCTTCGAGTCCGGGACCTTCCACCGTGTTGGTCTGTACCATCGAGTCATACTGCTGGTGGATGCGCCGCTTGGAGCAGATGTTCGGCGCGGCGAGCATGCTCTTCAGGTCCGCGCCGAGGTCGCGTTCGGCGCTGAGGTCGATCGCCGCGGGCATCTCGCGCGGAAACTTCGGGACAGCATCCATCCGCTCCAGCGGACGCTGGTAGACAGGAGCATCGTCGGTGAGCGCGGCGTTGGGGATCTCGGCAACCAGCTGGCCGTGCTCGAAGACGCGCATCTTCGGGTCGGAGATCACATGGCCGATCTTGACGGCATCGAGGCCCCACTTCGCAAAGATGTCGAGCACTTCCTGCTCGCGGCCCTTGTCGGCGACGAGCAGCATGCGCTCCTGCGATTCCGAGAGCATGATCTCGTAGGCGTTCATCCCCGTCTCGCGCTGCGGGACTTTATCGAGTTCGATCTCCAGGCCAACGTTGCCGCGCCCGCCCATCTCACAGGTCGAACAGGTAAGGCCGGCGGCGCCCATATCTTGTATGCCGACGACCGCGCCGGAGTGCATGGCTTCGAGGCACGCCTCGAGCAGAAGTTTTTCCAGGAACGGGTCGCCCACCTGGACGTTCGGACGCTTCGCCTGTGACCCTTCGCTGAATTCTTCCGACGCCATGGTGGCGCCGTGAATGCCGTCGCGCCCGGTCTTCGCTCCCACGTAGATCACCGGGTTCCCCACGCCGGCGGCCTTGGCGTAAAAGATCTGGTCGCGCCGCACGATCCCGAGCGCGAACGCGTTCACCAGCGGGTTCTGCGAGTAGCAGTCTTCGAATTTCGTCTCGCCGCCGAGGTTGGGGACGCCAAAGCAGTTACCGTAGTGCGCGATGCCGCTGACCACGCCTTCTAGCAGCGCATGATTCTTGTGCAATGTGGCGTGGTCGATGCCCGGGCGTTTCTGCGCAGCTGCGCTGCGCGCCGAAGCAACGATCGGCCCGAAGCGCAGCGAGTCCATGACCGCGATGGGCCGCGCGCCCATGGTAAAGATGTCGCGCAGGATGCCGCCCACGCCCGTCGCCGCGCCCTGGAATGGCTCGATGAACGAAGGATGGTTGTGCGACTCGATCTTGAAGGCACACGCCCAGCCCTCGCCGATGTCGATGATGCCAGCGTTCTCGCCCGGTCCCTGCACTACCAGCTTCGAGCGCGTGGGCAGGCGCTTCAGGTAGATGCGCGACGATTTATACGAGCAGTGCTCACTCCACATCACGCTGAAGATGCCCAGCTCGGTGAGCGAAGGCTCCCGGCCGAGCCACTTCAGGACCTTCTTGTATTCGTCGGGCGTGATGCCATGCTCGGCGACGACTTCGGGGGTGATGGCGACGGCGGCGGCGGGCGTGGTAGGCATATGGGGAAGTCTTATTTTCGCACGGGCGGCAAGCTCGCGCTCGACCGCGGCGAGCATCGCTATCGCAGGAGATTTACCGAAAGGTAAACCGCCGGATGGTGTTCCCTCCCCCCTAGGAGCGCCCAACCGTCTTCTGCTAATGTTTTCATGAGCTTAGGGGTAGTTGATCCCGCTCCAGATCCCGGCCTGGTCTCGGTCCAGATCTCGCTTCGATCTCGGTCGGGTCTCGGCGTGATCCAAACCCATCGAAGCGGCATGGCGAGCGAGAAATATGGCGAGGTGGTCAACATCCGGCAAGATGAGAAGGAGCGGTGACGTTCCGGCGTGGGACGGACGAGACGAGAGTAACGGATCACGGGGCGAAAGTAAAGCGAAATAATGAGTTAGCCATCGCTTCTGCAAAGAAGCAAGGCCGGCTGGAGTGGGCTCGAACTCCAACCCCGCGGCAGCACACCTGCATCAGACTCTTCAAGTAACGCAGTACCTGTCCTGAAACATGCAGTGCAGGCTTGACCCGGCGCCGCCAACCAGCGAGCCGGGTTCTTCATTTCAAGGGGCGCCGCAACGCTCCTCGCCTACGCCCGGCCGGGCTCAGCTTGGCTGCGTCACCCCTCGCCCTGCGCTCGCGCGGTCCAGCGCTCGCTCCCGGCTCACCCGTTTACGGCGTCTCCGGCGTTTCCGGCGTTTCCGGCGGCTTGAACCGGCGGATGAACAAGACCATCCATCCCACCGTGAAGCCGACGAAAGCGATCAGCGCGGCGATGAGCGTAGGGCTGTCGAGCCTGCGGCCGGGGCGCAGGTTAGCGGCGAGCGTGAGGTACAGCGTGAAGGTGAGCAGCGCGTTGAGGGCGACCGCGAACCAGTTCATCTGCTGTTCGGTCATGTCCCACGCCCGCTTCTGCCGCTCCGGCGTGGCTTCCCAGTAGCTCTTGTACGGGATATTGACGAGCGCGAAGGGCAGCTTGCGCAGCAGCTTCGGCAGTCCGAAGAAGACCACGCCCAGGCCGGCGATCAGCATTCCCATAAAGATGAAGAAGCCGGATTTCGTGGCCCAGCCGTTGGGATGTCCTGCGCCATCGAAGTGCTGCGCCATCATTTCCGGCACTCGCGGCCAGTAGTAGGTGGAGATCAGCGCATCTGCCACGGCGAAGAGCAGCCAGAAGTAGAGCGGACGGCGGTCGCGTTCCATGCTCATGGATTGTAGACTGCATCCCGTGAGCGTGAGATCCGTCATTCTCGGCACCGCCGGACACATCGATCATGGGAAGACTGCGCTGGTCAAAGCGCTGACCGGCATCGACGCCGACCGCCTGGCCGAGGAGAAACGCCGCGGCATCACCATCGACATCGGCTTCGCCCACCTCGAACTCGAAGGCCCACCCAAAATAAGGATCGGGTTCATCGACGTTCCCGGGCACGAGAAGTTCGTGCGCAACATGCTGGCGGGCGTGGGCGGCATCGACCTGGTGCTGCTCGTCATCGCCGCCGACGAGGGCATCAAACCACAGACGCGCGAGCACTTCGACATCGCGCGCCTGCTCGCGGTGAAGCGTGGCCTGGTCGCGCTCACCAAGTCCGACCTCGTGGACCGCGAGACCCTCGACGTCGTCCGGCTCGAGGTCGAAGATTTCCTGCGTGGGTCGTTCCTCGAGGGCGCGCCCATCGTCCCGGTATCGTCGCTCAAAGCGACCGGGCTCAGCGAACTCAAGCGCGAGCTGGCGCGGGTGGCCGCCGAAGTCCCGGCGCGCGACGCGAGCGCGGTCTTTCGTCTTCCCATCGATCGCGTTTTTACGATGAAGGGCCATGGGACGGTCGTCACCGGCACCCTGATCAGTGGTTCGGTAAAGAAGGAAGATGAGGTCGAAGTCTTTCCCGGCGGGAAGAGGCGTCGCGTACGCGGCGTGCAGGTGCACGGCGCGGCAGCCGAGCAAGCCAGCGCCGGCCAGCGGACGGCGCTCAACCTCGCCGGCATCGAGAAATCCGAACTCGCGCGCGGCATGATACTGGCGCCACTGGCGCCGCCGGGAGTGCTCCACGCGACCAAACACCTGGATGTCGAGCTAGCGCTGCTCAAGTCGGCCAAGCCGCTGAAGGACCGCGCCCGCGTCCACTTCCACGCCTACACCGCGGAGACCATCGCCGACGTCGCGCTCTTGATCGACGACGAAAAGCAGCTCGCGCCGGGCACGACCGGCTTCGCGCGTCTTCAACTCGCTGAGCCCACACTGCTGCTGCCCGGCGACCGCTTCATCCTGCGACAGTTCTCGCCGGTGGTGACCATCGGCGGCGGCGTGGTGCTCGATGCTGACCCGCTCGCTGATTCGCGCAAACAGCGAAAAAAGATATCGGCGGAGCAGCGCAAAGCATTTTTGGCCACGCTCGCGAACGGAGCGCCCGAAGACATCGTGGTGGCACGCCTGGCCCGCCGCGGCGTCCAAGGGCTCACGCTGCGCGAGCTGATGGCCGAGACGGGATGGACGGCCGAGCGCACCACCGCCGTTGTGTCTGCGCTCAATGCGGTCCACCGCATCGTGAAACATGGCACGCACCTAGTGGATACCCCGGCCTACGCCGAGGCGCGCAAGCTGGTGCAGAACGGCATCACCGACTTCCACAGCAAGAACCCGCTGGTCGCGGGGATGAACAAAGAAGACCTGCGCACACGGCTCGGCATACCGGCAGAAGTCTTCGAGGGCGTGCTGCGCGCGCTCGCCCGGCAGGGCGCGATCGAGGTTGCCGGCGAGCAGGTGCGGGCCGCGGGCGGCGGCGTCACTATGAAGGATGAGGAATCGGAATCGAAGCGCGTGATCGAGCAGGCGTTCGCGAGCGCGGGGTTGAAGGTTCCCGCGCTCAAAGACGTGCTCGCCGGCGTGAAACTCGACAAGACGCGCGCGCAGAAGATCGTCACGCTGCTGCTGCGCGATAAGGTGCTGGTGAAGCTGGGCGACGACCTGGTCTTCCACCAGGCGGCGCTCGCCGGGCTGCGCGACCAGATCGCCGCCTATAAGAAGGATGCGCAGAAGATCGATGTGGCGAAGTTCAAGGACCTTACCGGCGTCTCGCGCAAGTACGCCATCCCGCTACTGGAGTGGCTGGACCGCGAGCGCGTGACCAAGCGCGTGGGCGACGAGCGCGTGATCCTGTGACTCTTCGCAACCCTCCAGCGCGCCGATGCGCCTCGTATAATCAAACCTGACATCCACCCTGCACGCATTCCTACAGCCATGCTGACCATCCGCCCCGCCACCGCGAAAGACGCCGCGCTCATCGTCGAGTTCATCCGCGAGCTGGCGGAATACGAGCGCGCGCCCGAGCAAGCCATCGTCAGCAAAGAAGACATTCTGCGCGACGGCTTCCCCGCTCTCGGCGCCCCGCCGAAGTTCTGGTGCGTGATCGCCGAGTGGGAGGGCAAGCCCTCCGGCTTCGCGCTCTATTTTTTCAATTACTCGACCTGGCTCGGGCGCTGGGGACTCTACCTCGAAGACCTGTTCGTACGGCCGGAGGTCCGGGGCAAGGGTGTTGGCAAAGCGCTGCTGCGCGAGCTGGCGCACATCGCGGTGAAGAAGCAGTGCTACGGCATGAAGTGGGTAGTGCTCGATTGGAACCAGCCGGCCATCGATTTCTACGAGTCGCTCGGCGCGGAGCTGCAGAAAGATTGGTTGACGGTGCGCATCATCGGAGACCCGATGAGGAAGCTGGCGGAAGAATGATGAGCGCGGATGGAAGCCAAGTGACGCGCGTCCGCATCATCGGCGCCGGCCTCGCCGGCTGCGAAGCCGCGTGGCAGCTTGCGCGCCGGGGCGTGGCGGTGGAGTTGTGCGAGATGCGTCCCGTGCGGCAGACGCCGGCACACCAGACAGACAACTTCGCCGAGCTGGTCTGCTCGAACTCACTGAAAAGTGAGAGCGAGAACACCGCGCCCTGGCTGCTGAAGCAGGAGATGCGCCGCGCCGGGTCGCTACTGCTCGAGATCGCGCGCGCCACGGCTGTCCCAGCCGGACACGCGCTCGCTGTGGACCGCGAGGTCTTTGCCGCGCGGGTGACGGAAGCCATCAGCCGCGAGCCGCTCATCAAGATATTGCGCGCAGAGGTCACGCGCATTGACGAAACCGAAGGCGGCGGCATCACCATCGTCGCCACCGGCCCGCTCACCTCCGACGCCCTCGCGCAGGAGATCGCGCGCCTCTCGGGCAGCCAGCATCTTTATTTCTACGACTCCATCTCGCCCATCGTCGAGGCCGAGTCCATCGACATGTCGCGCGTCTATCTCGCCGCGCGCTACGGCAAGGGTACCGCCGACTACATCAACTGCCCGTTCACCAAGGACGAGTATGACCGTTTCTACGACGCGCTCGTCGCCGCGCAAGCGGTCGAAGAAAAAGATTGGGAGCGCCTGAACTACTTCGAGTCCTGTCTCCCCATCGAAGAGATCGCGCGCCGCGGCCGCGACACACTGCGCTTTGGTCCGATGAAGCCGGTGGGACTCTGCGATCCGCGCACCGGCCGGCAAGCCTACGCCGTCGTCCAGCTGCGCCAGGAGAACCTGCGCGCGGACTCCTACAACCTCGTCGGCTTCCAAAACCATTTGAAGTATGGCGAGCAAGCGCGCGTGCTGCGGCTCATCCCCGGGCTCGAGAGCGCGAGATTCTTGCGCTACGGCCAGATCCATCGCAACACTTATATCAACGCGCCCACGCTGCTGACCGCGACGCTCGCGATGCGCGCCCATCCCCGCGTGCTCTTCGCCGGACAGATCTGCGGGGTGGAGGGCTACACCGAATCGATCGCCGCCGGCTTGCTCGCGGGGATGAACGCGGCGGCCTTACTCACGGGCGAGGAACCTGCCGCACCGCCGCGCGAGACCGCGCTCGGTTCGCTCGTCCACTACATCACGCACGCGTCGGCGAAGGGATTCCAGCCGGCCAACATCACCTTCGACCTGCTGCCAGCCCTCGACGAAGAGACGCGGCGCAAGGTGCGCGACAAGCGTGAGCGCCACCGCATCCAGTGTGAACGCGCGCTGGCGGCGTGCGAGGCGTGGCTGGCTGGCTCAACTGCGCCGGTCGCAAGTCCTTCGGTCGCTGGCTAGCGAGGGCGACCGGGGACTCCCGCCGTCCCCCGCCAGGAAAATCTCTGGACTCCGCGCCGCAGCGGCAGTAATTTCAACCGAACACTCCTGCCATGGCAGCCCCACTCAACGCGATCGACGCGATCACGCCCGCCTGGACGCGCGCGCTGGACTTGCTGATCCGCCCCTTTCGCTGGGCATTCTGGTGGCGGATGGCGTTCCTGGCGTTCATGACCGGCGAGGTCTCCGGCGGCAACTTCAATATCCCGACCGACTGGAACACGCGAAGCAAGAGCGGACACGACTTTCTCGCCGCAGCGAGTCCCTTCAGCGGGATCGCCCCGGGAGTGATCGCCGGGGCGGTGGTGGCGGTCCTGATCGTAGGCATCATCTTCATGTACTTAGGCTGCGTCTTTCGCTTCGTGCAGTTCGACGCCATCCTCACCGGGCGCTACCGCTTACGCGAGGGCTTTGAACGCTGGCAAGCGCATGGCACCCGCTTCTTCTGGTGGTCGCTCGGCTTCCTGCTGGTGGTGGTCGCGTGCGGCGGACTGATCGTGTTGCTCATCGTGGGCGGCATGGCGATGATGAAAGGTGCGGCCGGAGCCGGCGGCATCCTGCTCATCGTCATCGGCGCGCTCATCGGGATCGCAGCGCTGGTGGCGGCGGCGCTGGTCTTCGTCCTGACCAAGGATTTCGTGATCCCCATCATGGCGTTCGATGGCGTGGGTGCGATGGATGGTTGGGGCACGTTGCGCCGGATGATCGCCGCCGACCCGCTCTCTTACCTCGCCTATATCGGGATGAAGATCGTGCTCGGGATCGGCGCGGGATTCGCGATGATGATGGTGATGTTGCTCCTGCTGGTCTTCATCGCGCTGCCCGCCGGCATCGTGATCGCGCTGCTCGTCGCCGGATTGCACTCTGCGAGCACCGCGTTGGCCATCGCGTTCGCCGTCGTGGTCGGACTGGTGGCGCTCGTCGTGTTGTTCTTCCTGATGGGACTGCTCGCCGTGCCCGCCGCGACGTTCTTCCAGGCTTACGCCATCCAGTTCTTCGCACGCAGGTTCCGGCCCATGGAGCTGGTGATGTATCCCGAGGCAGCCGCACCCGTCGCGCCGGTCGCGCCACCAGTGCTCTCGCCTGAACCTGGCCCCGCGCCCGCTTAGATCTCGATCTCGATCACGACTTTCCCGAAGCTCTGATTCGATTCCAGAAGCTGGTGTGCTTGCTCATTGCTCTGGCGTGGCCCCGCCCTTGAGCTTCCCGCCGTTCAGCGTAAGGTTCGAGGGCACGCCCTGGGGATAGAGCTTCTCGATCTCTGCCTTGATCATCACCTGGCGATTCCCAGGATCCGGATGCGTGCTCATGAACTCGGGCTGGCGGCCGCCCTTACTGCTTTGCTCGAGGATCTGCATCACGCGCAGCATCGCGCGCGGATCGTAGCCGGCCTGCGACATGAACCTCACGCCCAGTCTGTCGGCTTCGAGCTCGTCGTTGCGGCCGTACTTGAGCTGCGCCATCTGTGCGGCGAAAGCGGCGAGCATCGCGGCGCTGCGTCCGTGGCCCTGGTCGTCGGACGCGCCCACGGCAACCGCGCCCACCACGCCCTGCGCGAGTTGGTTCTTGGCGATGTGCTCGGCGGCGTGCCGGCCGACCACATGGCCCGCCTCATGGCCGAGCACGCCCGCAAGTTGCGCCTCGTTCTCCAAACGCTTGAACAGTCCGCGCGTGATGAACACCGGACCGCCGGGCAACGCGAAGGCATTCACCGTCTCCGGATCGCGCAGCAAGGTGAAGTGAAACTCGTACGGCGCTCCGTGCGCAGCGCTATTGCGCACCACCTGCGCGCCCACGCGCTGCACCATCGCTTGCGCGGCCGGGTCCGGATCCTCGCCGCCGAATTGCGCGGCCATCTCCGGCGCCGACTGCAAGCCGAGCGCGACTTCCTGGTCAGCGGTCAGCGAGATGTGCTGGGTCTCGCCGGTGACCGGGTTCACCTCGCGTTTCATGTAGTACCCGATCAGCGAAACAATAAGGATGCCGGCAGCGATGAACAGGCGTGGTGAGCGTCTCATGGTGAAAACCTCCCTCGTGAGATGGCCGCCGTCGCGGCGGAAGTTGCGGTTCGGCCCTGACAACGTCGGTGGCGAAGCGGCCTATTGCCGCTTCTTCTTTTTCGGCTTGGGTTTGGGGATGAACTCGCGCTTCTCGCGCGCGCGCACGCGGATGCGTATCGGCGTCCCTACGAACCCAAAGGCTTCACGGATGCGATTCTCGATATAGCGCTCATACGAGAAGTGCAGCTTCATTTCCTTGTTCGTGAAGAGCAGGAAGGCGGGCGGCGCCACTGCGACCTGCGTCATGTAATAGATCTTCACGCGGCGGTTGTACGGCACCGAGGCGCGCTCGAAGTCCACCTTCTCGAGGAAGCGGTTCATCGCTCCCGTTCCGATGCGCTTGTAGCGCTCGCGCGCCACTTCTGCGAGCGTGGAATAGATGCGCTCTACGCCTTTGTTCTCGCGAGCAGAGACGAAGAGCACGGGCGCGTAGGGCAGGAACTTGAGATGCGCGCGCACCTGCTGCTCATAGATGGCGCGGTCGGCGGGCGGCTTGCCGTCGGCACGTTTGCCATCGGCGCCCGGGCCGACGAGGTCCCACTTGTTCACCACCACGATGACGGAGCGGCCGCTCTCGTGCGCGTAACCGCCGATGGTCTGCTCGGCGTTCTCCACGCCTTCGGTAGCGTCCACGATGAGCAACGCGACGTCGGCAGCTTCCAAGTGCTTGCGCGCCATCACGACGGAAAGTTTTTCCGCCATCAGGTGCGTCTTGCCTTTGCGGCGAATGCCGGCGGTATCGATGAAGCGGAAGCGCTGCTCGTCGCGGATCACGAGCTCGTCCACCGCGTCCCGCGTGGTGCCGGGGATGGGCGAGACGATGGCGCGGTCCACGCCGGTCAGCGCGTTCAGCAAAGTGGACTTGCCCACGTTGGGACGTCCGATGATCGCGACCTTGATCTCGGCGTCGGAGGTCGGGGGTTCGGAAGAGGATTTATCCAAAGACGGGTCAAGCTCAGTCTCTGTGACCGGCTCCTCTTCTGGTGGTGGCAGGACATCCAAGATCGCGTCCAGCAGCTCAGCCACGCCGGTGCCGTGCTCGGCGGTGATGGGGAAGACGTTGCGGATGCCGAGACGGCGGAAGTTCTCCGCTTCGGGCTCGAGCTTGGGATCGTCCACTTTATTGACGGCGAGGAAGAGCGGCTTGCCCATGCGGATGAGCAGGCGCGCGAGCTCGATGTCGGGTGCGGCCAGCTCGGTGCGCAGGTCGACGACCATGATGATGGCCGCGGCTTCGTCGAGCGCCATCTTGGCGTGCCGGAAGATCTCGGCGGGGATCAGCTCCTTGTCGTCGGGCACGATGCCGCCGGTATCGATCACGCGGAAGTCGCGTCCGTTCCAGTCCGCCTGGGCGTAGAGACGGTCGCGCGTGATGCCGGGCTCGTCTCCCACGATGGCGCGCCGCGAGCCCACGATGCGATTGAACAACGTGGATTTTCCCACGTTGGGGCGTCCGACGATGGCGACAAAGGGCAGGTTCGAGTTAGCGGTGGGCGGCATGGAACGTAAAGAAAGGTGCTGCAAGCAGAAGAAAGTATTATAGAGACTCTTCATGCCCAATCACGAACCCACGGCCGCCGCGGCGGCGCCGCATCTCGGCTCGCTCTACGGATTCTTCGGCCCTAACGGCGTGCTCTCGCGCTCGCATCAGCAATACGAATTCCGGCGCGGGCAGCTCCAGATGGCCGAAGAGGTGGAGAAAGCGCTCACCGACAAGCGCCACCTCATCGTCGAAGCGGGTACGGGGACGGGCAAGACGCTCGCCTATCTCGTCCCCGTTATCCGCAGCGGCAAGCGCGTCATCATCTCCACCGGAACCAAGAACCTGCAAGAGCAGCTCTACCAGAAAGACATTCCCTTCCTCGAAGGCATCACCGGCAAGCTGCGCGTCTGCTACATGAAGGGGCGCAACAATTATCTCTGCCGGCAAAAGGTCTACGACCTCGAGGACTCACCCATCCTGAGCGGGCTGAATGAGGTGGAGCACTTCCGCATCATCCGTGACTGGGAGAAGACCACCGCGACCGGCGACCGCGCCGAACTTGCCGCGCTGCCCGAGAACTCGCCGGTGTGGGGCAAGCTCGACGCGCGCACCGACGCCTGCACCGGACAGAAGTGCCAGCAATGGGAACGCTGCTTCATCACCGAGATGCGGCGCAAGGCTAGCGAAAGCGACATCATCATCGTGAATCATCATCTTTTCTTCGCCGATCTCGCGATCAAGCGCGCGGCCGAGGGCGCGCCCGATGCGGGCATCCTGCCCGATGCCGGCGCTGTCATCTTCGATGAAGCGCACGAGCTCGAAGACGTTGCCGGCGCGTACTTCGGCGTCTCGGTCTCGAACCTGCGGTTCGCGGAACTGGCGCGCGACATCGAGAACACGCTGCGCCAGAAGCAGATGCTCTCCGCCTCGATCAGCACGGCCATCGTCCGCTTGCGCGACCGCTCGCAGTTCTTCTTCTCGCTGCTGCCTCCCGGCGACGGACGCTTTTCTTTCGACAACCGCCGCGAGTTCCTGGAAGAGAATGGTGACGAATACCTCGGCCTCGCCAACGCCACCGGACGCCTCGCGCACGAGCTCAGCGGCCTGCCGGAAAAACCGGAAGAGGTCTTCAACCTCATCCGGCGCTGCGAGGAGTTGAAGGTCGCGCTCGGGTTCGTGATGGAGTCGCAAGACCGCAACACCGTCTTCTGGATCGAACGGCGTTCGTTCGGCGACGGCGGCCCGCGCAGAAAAGACCGCACCGGTGGCAACGTCTTCATCACCGCCACGCCCATCGACGTCTCGCAGATCCTGCGGCAGACGCTTTTCGAGATGCTCGAGACCGCCGTGCTCACCTCCGCTACGCTCGCGGTCTCGGGAAACTTCGAGTACATCTCGTCGCGCCTGGGATTGGAGCACGCGCGCACGCTGGTGGTGCCATCGCACTTCGACTACGAGAGCCAGGCGGTGCTCTACGTGCCGCCCGACCTGCCCGACCCGCGCACGCCGCAGTTCACCGCGCGCGCCGCTGACCGCATCCGCAAGCTGCTCGAGATCACGCGCGGGCGCGCCTTCGTCCTGTTCACCAGCTACGCGCAGATGAACGAAGTGCACGACCGCCTGCTCGGCGAGCTGGAGTATCCCATGCTGTTGCAGGGGACGGCGCCGAAGTCGGCCCTGCTCGATGAGTTTCGATCGACGCCGAACGCGGTGCTCTTCGCCACCGCGTCGTTCTGGCAGGGCGTGGACGTGCAGGGCGAGCAGTTGTCCGCGGTCATCATCGACCGGCTGCCGTTCGCGGTACCGAACGACCCGGTGGTCGCGGCGCGCATCAACGCCATCAACGCGGATGGCGGCAACGCTTTCTTCCAATACCAGGTGCCGGCGGCGGTGATCACGCTGAAGCAGGGATTCGGCCGCCTCATCCGCTCATTGCACGACCGCGGACTGCTCGCGCTGCTCGACAACCGCATCATCAAGAAGCAGTACGGCCGGGTCTTCCTCGATAGCCTGCCGAAGTACACCACTACGACGGACATCGCGAAGGTGGAAGAGTTCTTCGGCGTGCGCTGAAGTCCTTCTGCTCCTTCGTGGTTCAAGCTCTTGGGCTTTACAATAGAAGATTACAAACCCATGTTCGAAGTCACTGTAGAGCGAAGTTTCGCGGCCGGACACTACTTGCGCAATTACAAAGGCAAGTGCGAGAACCCGCACGGCCACAACTACAAGATCCGCGTGACGCTCGCCGGCGATCGCCTCGACCATGCCGGCCTGCTGCTCGACTTCAAGGACCTCAAAGACGTGATGAAAGAGACCATCGAGCGGCTCGACCACCAGATGATGAACGACGTGGAGCCCTTCACCACGCTGAATCCGTCGGCCGAGAACCTGGCACGCTATTTCTACGTGGAGACCAACAAGAAGGTGATCTCGGCGAGCAACGACCGCGTGCGGGTGAAGGAAGTCACCGTGTGGGAGACGGACGTGACGACGGCGACGTATCGGGAGTAGTTGTGAGTTGCGAGTTGTGAGTTTTGAGTAGCCGGAGAAACGCTCGTGCCATCGGGATCGCCCAAAAGCTCGCAACTCAAAGCTCAAAGCTCCATGCAAATCACTGAGATCTACAGGTCGTTGCAAGGCGAGAGTTCCTTCGCCGGGCTGCCCTGCGTCTTCGTGCGGCTCACCGGATGCAACCTGCGCTGCTCGTGGTGCGACTCGGAATACACCTTCACCGGCGGCAGAAGAATGTCTGCGGAAGAGATCGAGGCCGAGGTGCATCGCCTCGCGCCGCCCAGCTCGGCCGGGAAAGATGTCGCGGGCGGGAAGCTGGTCGAGATCACCGGCGGCGAGCCGATGTTGCAGGAGCGCGAACTCCTCCCCTTCATGCAGCGGCTGGTAGACCAGGGATACACCGTGCTCCTCGAGACGAGCGGCGAGCGCCCGCTCGCGAATGTGCCGAAAGCCGTCCACAAGATCGTGGACGTGAAGTGTCCGCACTCGGGCGCCGCCGCGACCTTCCACCTGGAGAACCTCGCCGCGCTCAGCGAGCGCGATGAATTGAAGTTCGTGATCAGTGACCGCGCCGACTACGAGTTCGCGCGCAAGTTCGTGCGCGAACACGTCGTCCGCCAACATCAGCCACGCGTGAAAGAAGTGCTGTTCTCGCCCGCGTTCCGCAAAGACGCACGCGGCCAGCGCAGCGCCGAGCAGTGCCTGCTCGATCCCCAGGTCCTGGCGCAGTGGATGCTCGAAGACGGCCTCGAAGCGCGGCTCGGCTTGCAACTGCACAAGTTCATTTGGGCGCCCGAGACCAAGGGTGTGTGAGCCGGCTTTGACCTAAGGGCGACTGAGCGCCATATCGCCTTAGTACCGTGTAGTACCAGGCCCACCCTCGGAATCGGTACAATCTTCTGTTTGCTGGGGCGCGGCAATGCAGCTATTCCGCCGCACTTCACATCCAAAGGTATAAGCATCCGAATGGCAGAGAAGGCACGCGCAGTGGTCCTGGTGAGCGGAGGCATGGATTCCGCCGTGTGCGCGGCCATTGCCGCCCGCGACTTTGAGCCGGCCGCGCTGCACGTGAGCTACGGACAGCGCACGGAAGCGCGCGAAGCGCAGGCGTTCACGGCGATCTGCGAGCGTTTGCGGATCGCGAAGCGGATGATGGTCCGCGACGAGTTGCTGGCGAAGATCGGCGGCTCGGCGCTCACCGATCCGAGCATCGCCGTGCCGGATGCGGAAGACGTGGTCGCTGAGATCGGCTCGAAGATCCCGGTGACCTACGTGCCCTTCCGCAACGCGCACCTGCTGGCGGCGGCGGTGAGCTGGGCCGAGGTGCTGGGCGCGAAGAAGGTTTTGATCGGCGCGGTGGAGCAGGATAGCTCGGGATATCCCGATTGCCGGCCCGAATTCTACCGCGCCTACAACGAGGTGGTGCGGTGGGGTACGAAGGACGGCACCGAAAGCGGCGGCATCCTGATCGAGACGCCGCTCATCGCCCTGCGCAAGGCAGAGATCGTGCGGCTCGGTGTTGAACTGGGCGCGCCCTTGGATTTAACGTGGTCGTGCTACCGTCGCGAAGATGTGGGGTGTGGCAGGTGCGAGAGCTGCGTGCTGCGCCGCCGGGCATTCGCGGCGGCCGGGGTCCAGGACCCGATCGCGTACGCGCAGACAGTCTCGCAGTGAGTCTCGGCGAACCGATCTTATTTTATTTTGGAACGATATTCAGAACGAGGCAGATGACATGAAGAGACAAGGTTTGATCAGACTAAGTTTGATCGCAATGCTGGCAATGCTCTTGGCGCTGGCAACCCTGGCGGCGGCGCAGCTGGTGAGCGCCACCGTCCGCGGCAAGGTCACGGATGAACAAGGGCAACCGATCGCGAACGCGATCCTGCGCTTTCAGAATCCCGAAACGGGACGCAAGTACGACCTCAAGACCAACGCCAAGGGCGAGTACATCCAGGTCGGTATGCAACTGGGCAGGTACGATTGCACCTTGATCGGCCCCGACGGCAAGCAGCTGTTCTCCCTGCACGGTGTCAAGGCTGACCCGAGCAACGATACCGTGGTCGACATCGACTTGAGGAAGGAGCGGCAAGAGCAGTCCGCCGCGCCCCCCGCCACGCCGGGCAACGCGCAGGGCAAACAGCCGGCCGCAGCGCTTCCCGTCGCGACGAAACAGCAAAAAGAAGAGATGGCAAAGATCGATCAGGAGAACCTAAAGATCCGCAGCCTGAACCAGATGCTCACCCAGGCGGAAGCCGCAAAAACCGCCAACAACCTGGAGCAGGCGATCTCGCTCATGCAGCAGGCGACCACGCAGGCTCCCGACAAAGAGCTGCTCTGGACCAAGCTGGCGGAATACAGCAGCGCCGCCGGAAAGTGGTCTGACGCGATCGAGCCGTACCAGAAGGCGATCGCGCTCATCAGCGCGGAACCGCCGGAAAAGCAGAACAAGGCGCAGCTTGCCGCCCTGCATAACAACCTGGGACAAGCCTTCGGCAAAACCGGCAAGCCGCAGGATGCGATCCGCGAATACACCACGGCAGCACAGGTGAACCCGGCCAGCGCGGCGCAGTATTACTTCAACCTGGGCGCGGTGCTCACCAACCACAACCATCCCGACGACGCGAATGCCGCCTTCGACAAAGCCATCGCCACCGATCCGAACTATGCCGACGCCTACTACCAGAAAGGCGTGAACCTGCTGCAGAAGGCCACCGTCGGCAAAGACGGCAAGATGACCGCGCCGGAAGGCACCTCCGATGCGCTCAACAAGTACCTGCAACTGCAGCCCACCGGCAAGTACGCCGAGGGCGCGAAGCAGTTGCTGGCTACCATCGGGGCCGAGGTCGAGACGGGATACAAATCGACCAAGTCCAGCAAGAAACCGAGATAGTCCCGCGCGGATCCCTCGGGGACGGCCCGTGGCTTTGTTTACACGCGCCGTCCCTTTTCTTTGCCTGCATGGTTGATTGCGCGCCCTCCTTCTTACTGGTGTTTGCGCGCATTCCCTTTCGCCCGCCCGCCGACTAGAATCCTTCTCTCCTTCTTCGGGCTTGGCCTCTTGCCGTGACGACCTCGACACAAGCCGCGCTGCTCAGCTTTCTCGACGCGCGGCGCGCGGTCGAGCGCGAGGCGCGGAAGCTCAAACCACCCCGCCCACCGGAACCTTGCGGGCTGCTCGAAGCCCGCGGACGCGTGCTCGCCGAGCGCGTGGTCGCGGACCGCGACCAGCCGCCCTTCGCACGCGCTACGCGCGATGGCTACGCGCTCCGCGCCGCCGATGCGGCGAGTGCGTCTGCGACCGCGCCCGCCAGGCTGCGCGTGGTCGCGCAGCTCAAGGCCGGAGCGGCGTGGACC
>JALYLW010000072.1 GCA_030774055.1 Acidobacteriota bacterium | reverse complement strand
GAAATGAAGCGACTCTGGCTCCTCCTTATTGTGATTGTGTCGTGCGCGCTGCCCGGCGTCATACGGCAACTCGCGGCGCAAGATACCAGCACGCTCGATGGCGAGCCCGCCATCCGCTTCATCGTTGGCCACGGACACCTCACCAACTACTGCGAGGGCCTGCTCTACGTCACGCCCACGCGGGTCCGCTTCGATAGCTTTGGCGAGCCGTCGCACTCGTTCGATCTTCCGCGCGCGCAGGTGAGCGACCTTCATCCCGGCCGCTCGCTCGGCTTCAGCTACGTGAAGATCGAGGGCGGCGGCAAGACCTATCGCATGGCCATCTATCCCGACCTCGCGCGCCAGTTCGGCGACCGGCACGCCTTCGTCGAGCGCGCGTTCAAGGACTTCCAGGGTGCTTATGCTGAGGTCCAGCGCGCCGAAGCGAAGCGCTCCACTCCCGCCGGGCTGATCAAAGCGGCCATGACTAAGGATGGCGCGATGCTCGAGTTTCCCATCATCGTCGGCTCGGGCTTCACCTGGTTTCGCGGCGAGAAAGTCGTGACTGCGTGGGCCGATTCCGATGCCGGCGCCAACGCATATGTCTGGATCCAGGGACCGATCGCGCGCGGCAAGCTCGAAGTCACGGCCGACCGCGTCCGCTTCCTGAGCGATGGTGTGGCCGGGGACGCGGACATCGTGATCGACGCGCCCAAGAAAGAGATGCGCATGGTGCGCACCGCCGGCGGCTATCCCCACGCCGTGGTCGCCTTCCGCGCGAGCGGGCGCGTCACGCTGATGTTCGCCCAGTTCACCAGCGAGCCTATCGGCTCGGGCAAACAGTCGGGCCTGCGCAAGAACTTCTACGATGTCACCCCGCTCCTGCGCGCACTTGGCCCGCAGTTTCCGCAGCTGGCTGCCGAGCTGCTCCCCCAGCCGGTGCTGGTCGTCGCGGCTGCACCCGGCGCGGAAGTCTTCGTCGACGAGCAGCGCCGCGGCGTGGCCGGCGCCGACGGCACCTTGCGCATCACCGCGCTCGCCCCCGGGAATCATGCGGTGCGCGCCGTGCTCGCCGGACGCCAGCCGGGGAGCGGAACCATCACGCTCGCGGCCGGGGAGGAGAAGCGGCTCGACATCCCACTGGCTGCGGTCGTATCCGCACCGCCAGCGGCGCCGGCGAAGCCTGCCGGCCCTGCCACGCTCGCTTTGAAAGATGTAGTCGCGATGCTCGAAGGCGGCGTCGCGCCCAGGCGCGTGGCCGCGCTGGTGCAGGAGCGTGGAGTAGACTTCGCGCTCGACGATGCTGCCGAAAAACAGGTCCGCTCCGCCGGTGGCGACGCCGAGTTGCTGGTCGTGATCGCGAAGTCGAAGAGATAGCCCCACCAATGATCCCCGCATGACACTGCTCGAAGTCCGCGACCTGGTGAAGGTCTATCCCGCGAGCGATTCCGTGTTTGCCGCGGTGCCCACTCGCCGCACGCGCGCCGCCGGCAAGAACAATGACGAGGTCCGCGCCGTCGCTGGCGTCTCGTTCGACATCGCGGCCGGGGAGACGCTGGGACTGGTCGGCGAATCAGGTTGCGGGAAAACAACTTTGGGCCGCGCCCTACTGCGGCTCATCGAGCCCACGTCGGGAAGCGTCCGCTTTGAAGACAAAGACGTGCTCGCCGTTTCCGGCAGCGAGCTGCGCCGGCTGCGGCGCGACATGCAGATCGTCTTTCAAGATCCCTTCGGCTCGCTCGACCCGCGCATGCGGGTGGAAGAGATCGTCACGGAGCCGCTGGTCATTCATGGCGCAGACCTTCATAACGCAGACCTTCATAAAGAAGACACGCGCGCATCGCGCCGCGCCGCCGCCCGCGAGCTGATGCGCGCGGTTGACCTCGAGGAATCGGCGCTCGAGCGCTATCCGCATGAGTTCTCCGGCGGACAGCGCCAGCGCATCGTGATCGCGCGCGCGCTCGCGTTGAGGCCGAAGTTCATCGTGTGCGACGAGCCCGTGTCGGCGCTCGACGTCTCCGTCGGCGCGCAGATCGTGAATCTCTTGCGCGACCTGCAGCGCGACTTTGGGCTCACTTATCTCTTTATCTCGCACTCCATGCCGGTGGTGCGCTACCTCTCCACCCGTATCGCGGTGATGCACGCGGGCAAGATCGTGGAGCTGGGGACGACCGAACAGATCACCGAACGTCCGCAGCACGAGTACACCAAGGCGCTGCTCGCGGCCACGCCGGAAGTCTCGGGCTGATCTCTGATCTCTGATCTCTGATCCAGGCCGCAACTTGCCGCTCCTGCACATGGCATTTAGAATCGAAAGGTTGTCATCATCATTCCAGAACACCAATTCCAGAGACACATGGAGCGGAGGACTGCATGGCTTTGAAGGTAGGCGACAAAGCCCCGGATTTCGAGGTCCCGGCCGTCGTCGGCGATAGGAAAGAGAAGTTCAAGCTGAGCGACTACCGGGGCAAGAAACACGTGGTGCTCGCCTTTTACCCGCTGGACTGGACCCCGGTTTGAACCGCGCAGATGCCGGCGTACAACGCGGACTTGGAAAAGTTCGCCGGCTTTGACGCCCAGGTCGTGGGCATGAGCGTGGATTCCATCCCCAGCCACATTGCGTGGCAGAAGAGAGATATCGGCATGCTGAACTACCCGCTGTGCTCGGATTTCTATCCTCACGGCGAGGTGGCGACGAGATATGGCGTGCTGCGTTCCGGCGATCCCATCCCCGGGATCAACGATCGCTCCGTCTTCATCATCGACAAGGAAGGAAACATCGCGTTCGCGAAGGTCTACGCCCTCGATAAGCAGCCCGACAACGAGGATTGCTTCGAGGTGCTGCGCAAACTGTAGGCAGAGCACTTGAAGAGACGTCCGAAAGAGACGGCCTTCTGGCCGTCTCTTTTT